>JBGPYG010000242.1:0-6367 GCA_041493085.1 Pyrinomonadaceae bacterium
GGGAAAGGTGATTCGGGCCGCCTGCATTAGAACCATTCGCTCGTGGCTTCGGCGCATTTAAGGACTTGTGCGAATTTGGTTCAAACCGCAGACCCCGCATCGAGTTCTAAGTTCAGCCCATTTTCGAAAAATTGGCGACGGAGGCCTTGAAAGAGTCGTCAATTAGACGTTGTACCGTTGCTTAGTCATCCAATGCGGTCGGCCCGGGGAACGGGAGGCGCTGAGTCGTGGCCGAAGACCTCAAGGGTCTTGACAAATCCGGCAACTGTAACTATATTGGTTACAGACAATAGAGCGGTTCCAGTTTCTGATTACTTATGTCGACCAGTAGCCGGTTTGCTGTGGCAGTTCACGTTCTCACGCTAATGGCGTGGGCGGATGAAGAGCCACTCAAATCAGAGCACGTAGCCGAGAGCGTTAACACCAATCCAGTAGTCATCCGCCGAATGCTGTGTGAGTTGGCCGAGTCGAAGCTTGTAATTTCCCAGAGTGGTGCGATGGGGGGCTCAAAGCTCGCACGCCAGCCGGAGCAGATTACGCTGTTGGACATTTACCAGGCCGTGGAGAGCCGGGGCGTTTTCTCGTTGCATCGTCATCCTCCGAATCGTCATTGCCCCGTGGGCGTAAATATTGGAACTGTGCTTAACCAGGTGCTGGACGAGGTAGATTCGGCGGTCGAAAGTGTGCTTGCAAACATCACAATAAAAGATGTTGTCTCGCGCTTGCGGCCGTGCGTCAGCACAGGAGTGAGCAAAAGAAAGGCGCGCGCGCGCACCGTCGCCAAAGAGCAAGTGTTGTCGGCAAGAAACTAGTAAACGGATGAACTCGTATTACTAATGCGCGGCACGAAAAAATGATGTTCAGTAGAGAGTTGCGCATGCGAGATGGCTCTCTACGGCGAAGTTAGTCTCGCATGAAAGGACGGTCTTCAATTGAGCAGGCTTCAGAAAGATCAGGATGGGGTTGAGCCGATGGATTCGGTTAAGCCGAATTTTTCAGGAGCTCATGAAGAACTCCTGGAGGATGCAGTCTCGATCGAGGATATCGACGAGGTGTTGGAGAAACTCGCGACCGCCGGCATCTCGGGAACTGAAACAGACGAACCGGCAATCGGCGAGGCTTCTTCTTCAGCAGCGCAGGCTGATGACGATGATTCCGGCCCTGAAGAGATGGAACTAGATCTCTCGGCGGGCGAGCTGGACAAGACTTCGGATCCGGTCCGCGTTTACATGCGCGAAATGGGGGTTGTGCCACTTCTCAAGCGCGAGCAGGAAGTTTCGATCGCCAAAAGGATCGAATGGGGACAAAAGCGGGCGCAAAAAGGAATTACTCGTTCGCCGATGGCGGTTGCGGAGTTGTTGAAGATTGGCACTGAACTGGAAGCGGGAACGATCGGTATCCGCGACGTAGTTGTTTTCTCCGATCAGATGGAAACTGAAGAGCATGAGGACAAGACCGAAGAGTATTTGCAGTGGACCATCGAGGGTATCGGAAACATTCGCAAGCACTACAAGCGCGGCCTTAAGGAATTGGCGCAACTTAACGCGGAACAAAAGCTCAGACGCGGCAAAGGATCGAAAAAGCTGACGCGGCTGCGGCGCAAGGTTGCTCGCACGCGGCTTGAGATAGTGCAGGAAATCGGACAGCTCCATCTCAAAGAGGCGGTGCGGCAGCGTTTGATCAACGCTATTGCCACAATGCATCGAGAGACGCGCACGCTGGAGCGTGAGATCGAAAGCAACACGGCGAAGCTTGGCAAGAAACGCATCAAGGCGGAGGAAGTAAAAGAGTTAAAGAAACTAATCTCCGCGGCAAAGCGGCGTCTGAAAGATATCGAAGCGGAGCATCACGTTTCGCCACTCGAAATCAAGCGCTCACATCAGATGATTGTGACCGGCGAGGCGCAGGCCGCACAGGCGAAGCACGAACTGACGGAAGCCAACTTGCGCCTGGTCGTGTCTATTGCGAAGAAGTATCAGAACCGCGGCCTTCAGTTTCTCGACCTCATCCAGGAAGGTAACCTCGGGCTGATGAAAGGCGTGGACAAGTTTGAATGGCGGCGTGGATACAAATTCTCCACTTATGCCACCTGGTGGATCAGGCAGGCCATCACGCGCGCGATTGCCGATCAGGCTCGCACCATCCGCATTCCTGTTCACATGATCGAAGTGATCAATAAGTTAAGGAACACTTCGCGCGAACTCGTGCGTGAGCTGGGGCGTGAACCAACGACTGAAGAGATAGCGAAGAAGATGGGCATGTCGGTCGAGAAGGTAAGCAAGGCGCGGAAGCTGGTGCAGCAACCTGTCTCGCTGGAGACTCCGATCGGCGAAAGCGGAGACTCGCAACTCGGGGATCTGATCGAAGACAAGTCGAGCACGAGTCCAGCCGAGCGAGTCATAACTTCAAACCTGCGCGAGATCACTGGCGACGTGCTGCAAACCTTGAGCCCGCGCGAAGAGCGTGTGATTCGCATGCGCTTTGGGCTGGACAGGGAAGGGCATGAACGCACGCTGGAAGAGGTTGGCCAGGACTTTAATGTGACGCGCGAACGGATCCGCCAGATAGAAGCGAAGGCGCTTAGGAAACTTCGCCATCCTTCGCGAGCACGTGTGCTCAAGAGCTTCATCGAAGGGCAACGACAGTAAATTTAATCAGAACCGGGAGCGGTAGCGACCCGGTATTGAGTAGGACAGACTTGCCAGTTTGTTCAAATTTAATGACAGGCAGGAATGCCTGTCCTACAAAGAATCAGGGACGAGGAGAACAATAGATGAACGAGAAAGTTTCGAGTGTGACAGACAGTTCATTTGAGACGGAAGTGCTGCAATCAAGCAAGCCGGTGCTGGTAGATTTCTGGGCAGAGTGGTGTGCACCCTGCCGCATGCTGGCGCCTACGATTGACGCCATCGCAGAGAAGTTTGGCGAGAGCGCCGGGGTAGTGAAAGTGAACGTGGATGACAACACCTCAACCGCGCAACGCTATGGCATAAAGGGAATCCCGACTTTGATTCTCTTCAGCGAGGGAAAAGAAGTTGAACGCGTAGTGGGGGCGACCAGCAAAGAGTCGATCTCACGCATGATCGAGAAACACGTTGTGGTCGCGAGCGCCTAAGAAAACAACTCAGTTCGGCTAATCACGAGAAAAGGGGGAGCCAGTTGACACTGGTTCCCTTTTTCGTGCCGAATTGGTTGACGAGCCGATGTCCGAGCTATTGGAAGAGTTATTAAGATGGGAGTGCCGGAAGGGTCGCAATGATCAACCTCCTACTTATTTTTCTCTGGCGCATCCTTCCTATAGGGTTGCGAGGGTCATACTTCACGCGCAGCTACATCGCCTATCTGGAACGCTCAATCGAGAAAGATACGCAGTGGGTCGTCTTCGAACCCAACGGCGAGGAGCTGTGGGCAAATGTGCGCCAGACAATCGAAGATTTTCTATTCATCGAATGGAAGCGCGGCGCGCTGCTGGGCGACAGGCCGGAGCGGGCCTACTTCGTGCGCTGTGACCGAACTACGATGACTCAAAACGACCTCGATAACGGGCGCCTAATCTGCATAGTCGGTGTCGCACCGCTCAAACCCGCCGAGTTTGTCATCTTCCGTATTGGTCAATGGACCGCAGACAGGAAACCCGATCCATGAGGCTCGACTTATAGCCGGCAGATCAGGAGTTCACGCTCGTAGATCGCTTCCGGGGGCAGGCGGTCGTGCAAATCGAGGAAAAGTTCTTCGTGTCCGAGAACCTCGTCGCGCCACGCAGCCCGGTCGAAGGCCTGCAATTGTTCGAACTTCTCCTTTGGGAAATCGAGTCCTTGCCATTCGACGTCCTCATAGTGAGGCACCCAGCCGATGGGCGTCTCTTTGGCCAGCGCGCGACCACGGGCGCGGTCGACGATCCATTTCAGCACCCGCATGTTTTCACCAAAGCCTGGCCACATGAAGTTACCCTGCTCATCTTTGCGAAACCAGTTCACGTGAAAGATGCGCGGCGTCTCGCTCAGTGAACGCTGCATCCGAATCCAGTGGCGGAAATAGTCGCCCATGTGGTAACCGCAGAACGGCAGCATGGCCATCGGGTCGCGGCGTACCTTGCCGATCGTTCCCGCGGCTGCGGCGGTCATCTCCGAACCCATGGTGGCTCCGGCATAGACACCCGCGCTCCAATTGAACGCCTGATATACCAGCGGCATCGTGGTAGCGCGCCGGCCGCCGAAAATGATCGCACTGATCGGCACACCGTTAGGATCTTCCCAGGCAGGATCAATAGTCGGACATTGCGCTGCCGGGGCGGTAAAGCGCGCGTTAGGATGGGCCGCCTTGGCGCCGGTTTCTTTCGCGATCTGCGGTGTCCACTTCTTCCCTTGCCAGTCAAGACACTCGGCGGGCGGCTCGTCAGTCATGCCCTCCCACCAAACACCACCTTCAGGCGTAAGCGCAACATTGGTGAAGATGCTGTTCCTTGAGAGAGCCGCCATTGCGTTCGGGTTAGTCTTATTTGATGTACCGGGCAAGACACCGAAGAAACCGGCTTCGGGGTTAATCGCTCGCAGGAGGCCGTTCGCGTCAGGCTTGATCCAGGCGATGTCGTCTCCGACTGTCCAAACCTTCCAACCCTCGAATCCCCTCGGCGGGATCAGCATAGCGAAATTTGTTTTACCGCAGGCACTCGGAAAAGCGGCAGTCACGTAGGTCTTTTCGCCTTTTGGATCTTCGACGCCGACGATCAGCATGTGCTCGGCCATCCAGCCTTCGTCGCGCGCAATGTTGGAAGCGATCCGCAGTGCGAAACATTTCTTACCGAGCAGAGCATTGCCGCCGTACCCCGAACCGTAGGACCAGATCTCGCGCGTCTCGGGAAAATGGACGATGTACTTTTCCTTGTTACAGGGCCAGTCCACATCCTTCTGACCAGGCGCAAGCGGCGCGCCGACCGAGTGCATACATGGCACGACACGCTTCGCGTCCTTATCGATCTCTGTATAGATGGGCAGACCGATGCGCGCCATGATGCGCATGTTGACTACGACGTAAGGCGAGTCGGTCAACTGCACGCCGATCTGCGACATTGGTGACCCGATCGGTCCCATGCTGAAAGGCAGCACATACATCGTCCGTCCCCGCATCGATCCCTGAAAAAGCTCTTTTAGTTTCTTCCGCATCTGGAAGGGCTCTTCCCAGTTGTTGGTAGGACCGGCGCCGTCCTTGGAAAGCGAGCAGATGAAGGTGCGGTCTTCGACCCGGGCCACGTCGCTCGAGTCTGACCGCGCGTAGTAGCAACCCGGCCAAAGCTCTTCATTCAGTTTAATGAAAGTGCCAGTGGCAACCATCTCCGAGCAGAGCGCTTCGTTTTCTTCCTCAGAGCCATCCACCCAGTGGATAGCAGCGGGCTGGGTGATCTGAGCCATTTTCTCAACCCAGCGCAGCAGATGCTCGTTGCCACTCAGGGAAACTGAAGCATTGCGGCCGCTGGTCACGGGACTGACACCCGCTGCGACGGATGCGCTTTCATCATGGAGTGTGCTCATATCAAGTGCCTTTTATGTCTGCGTGGTAGAACTTGTCTTCGACTCCTATTCAATTCGGTTCAGCGAGTTAGATTTTTACCGCAGTTCGCGCGAAAAGCAACAGGGCAGCAGCCCAGGTGGTGATCCATTCTCTGTGGGTTCTCTGTGTTCTCTGTGTCTCCGTGGTGAATCTTTTCTAGCCAATGCTCACCACAGAGACACAGAGAACACAGAGAACCCACAGAGAAAACGGAAATCAGATTATGCCTCTACTCCTAGCCTGAAGTTATTCAGCTACGCTTTGCAAGAGACTCCAGAATTCAGGCAGCGACACTGCCACCGAGCTTCGTGCACCTTCGATCTGAGATGGTCCTGCTGCCACGAGTGCGGCCACTGCGCAAGCCATTGCAATGCGGTGGTCGCCAAACGAGGAGAGGCGAGCGCCATGCAACTTCCCACCGCCGTGGAGGTGCCAACCGTCCGCGTGCTCGTCGATGCGCGCGCCCAGGCGCGCCAGATTTTCGACGGTCGCGGCAATGCGGTCCGATTCCTTAACGCGCAGCTCTTTGGCATCGCGTAGTTTCATCTCGCAACCAATGCTCGCGGCGACGAAGCCCAGGAGCGGGAGTTCATCTATCAGATTTGAAACGGTGGCGCCGGAAACTTCCAGCGCTGGCGGTGTTTTCAATGCTGCGCCGCGAATGTGAAGTGTGCCGACGGGTTCACCGCCTTCGAGCCGCTCGTCCGCAACGCTGATCGCCGCGCCCATCGCACGAAGGGCGGCGAGAGAGCCTGTCCGCGTCGGATTAAGACCCACATCACGGATGAAAAGATCGGAACCGGGGAGAGCAACCGCCGCA
>JBGPYG010000046.1:0-14467 GCA_041493085.1 Pyrinomonadaceae bacterium
CTGCCACCATCAATGACCCTGGGCTGTGGTTCCTGGGGTGGTAACGTAACATCGGATAACATCTCGCCGCTCCACTTGCTGGATATCAAGCGAGTGGCTTTTGAAGTAAGACCAGTGAAAAGCACGCGGCCGGCAGTTTCGGCGGCGACGGTCGCCACTCCTGCGCCATCGTATGCGCCTTCGCCCGCGTATGCGCCATCGCCGGCGCCCGCCGCATCATCAACTGCTGGGGAACAACCAGCCCAGACTCAAACTGTGGGCTCAGGCGCCGGCAAGATCAACCGTGAGGATATCGCTGCGATAGTCGACAGGTTTCTTGCGGGACGCCCACCGGAATCCCTGGCTGGAACAAGAGAGTCGCGGCCTGAACCCTCGCGCGCGTCCAGCGCGCCTGAAGTCGAAGCGGGAAGCATGTATGCGGGACCGAGTCAGAGCGGGCGCCAAACGGAGGATCGTGGCCAGTCAGGCAACGGCGGGCAAATTTCTGCCAGGAGTTCTTCGGCTTCGTCCGCCAACGGCAGTAAGGCAGTTGACTTCGTTAGCGAAGACGACGTCAAACGCGCGATTCAAAAGGGCGAGAAGATTTACATAAACGCGAAGACGATCATCACTCCGGCGGCACGCGACATTGGCGACCCGGGCGAGGTTTTCGCTAAGACCTGAAGGCAGTTTCGAGTTCAGAGTTTCGGGTTTCGAGTTGGCTGATGCCTTCTTAACCGAAAACTCGAAACCCGAAACTCTGAACTCGAAACTCGAGACTATGTTCCTAGCCAAAGTCGTCGGCACAGTTTGGTCAACTAAGAAGACGCCTGATCTTGAAGGCATCCGGTTTCTGGTTGTTCATCCTTATGATCTCGAGAAGGAACCAACCCGGAACATTGTGATCGTTGCGGATCGGCTGGGCGCCGGAACTGGCGAGATGGTCATGTGCGCCTTCGGGAAAGCGGCGCGCACGGCAATGGGCAATCAGGAGATGGCAATCGAAGCTGCGGTCGTCGGGATCGTCGATCGAGTGGACATTACAGACTCCGTTTCAGAAGAGATGCGTGAAGCTGCCGTGAAATTGGCACGGGATAACGGCAGCCGCTGAAAAAAGTGATGAGTGCTGAGAGGCTGAAAAGAGTGATGAGTGATGAGTCATGAGAGGCTGTTGATCTACATTGACTGATCGCTCGTAACTCATCACTCATCACTCATCACTATTTCAAATGGCGAATGAAGATCTGATTTACCGACTGACGAAGGCTGTCTATAGCCGCCTGGGCGCGGGGGCGGACGAGCGGACGGTCGAGCAACTCGTTACCGAAGTCTATCGCGAAGTCGAACCCTTTCTTAGCGCGAACGGATCCTCGTATTCCTCTCTACAATCTGTCCCCTCGAGCGGTGCTTCCCAAGCTCAGGAAGGCTCGGCGGACCGGATGATCATATCGGTGTTCGGTGTGGATCATCCTGGTATCGTGGCGGGAGTAACTCAGATCCTCGCCGAGGCCGACTGTAGCATCGTTGATATCAATCAGACGGTGGTGCAGGGGAAATTTGCCATGGTTATTATCGCCAACACCGCGCGCGCTAAAGAGAGTGCGACCGAATTGAACGAGCGGCTGCGGCGCGAAGGTGAGCAACTGGGTGTGCGCATCTACGCGCAGCGTGAGGATCTCTTTAACGCCATGCACCGGATCTGAGAATTTCGGAATGCGGATTTCGGATTTCGAATTTAAAGGACTACTCGACATGTGCACAATCCCAAATTCGCATTCCGAAATCCGAAATTCTTACTATGACTGAACCCGAAATTGCTCGACGTTGTCCATCATGTGGCGTATCAATTCGTAAGGTAGCGTTGTTCTGTCCTCAATGTGGTATCGGGCTATCAGAACAGAACTCCGAGCGACCTCGGCCTCCCGTGGCCCCCGCGCTGGAAGAAACAATTTCCGAAACTGCACAAACCGTGGCTGACCAGACGGCTGAGCCTCGCAAGGACTCTCCGCGGGAATCTCCGAATGATTCTACGAAGGACTCACGGAAAGAAGTTGAGGCGAGAGTCCCCGCGGTTACAACAGCGAAAGCCTCAGCGGGACAGGCCGCGCTGGGAGCAGTGGGAGCAGGGATTCATCGAGCAACTACGCTCGCCCGCGATGTTGAAGGCGACGTGGTTCATCGCGTCAAGCAGGTGCGCGAGATCTCCAGCGTTGTTTTGGACGAAGCGGGATACGATCCCAGTCTGCGCTTTGTGCTGGTCGCCGCCGTGCTGTTTGTTCTGTTTCTCGTGATTGTGTTGCTGAATAAGTTGATTACCTAGAAGAGTTTCGAGTTTCGAGTTCCAGGTTTCGAGTTAAGCGTTTCAAGTGCTAACTCCAGAAGCGGTCTCTAATTATTGTCCGTCTCGAAACTCGAAACTCGAAACTTAAAAGAAAATGGAATATTCGCAGGCAGAAATTCTCCAAACCGTCGCAATGACGGAGATGGAGCACTTGGATGTGCGCACCGTCACGCTGGGCCTGAGTCTGCGCGACTGCGCAAGTGAAACCATCCAGCGCACAGCTGAACGAGCTACCGACAAAATTCATCGCTTCGCCGATCGATTAGTTGAAACTGTCGACCAGATCGGCGACGAATTCGGCATTCGGATCGCCAACAAGAGAATTGCGATCACGCCCGTGTCGATGATTACGGAAGGCGCAAGCGGCAATCCGGTGGATCTGGCGCGCGCGATTGACGAGGCCGCCGGCACAGTGGGCGTGGATTTCATCGGTGGTTATTCCGCGCTTGTTCATAAGGGCGCCACCGACTCAGAACGCGACTTTCTTAACTCCATTCCTGAAGCACTCTCCGTCACGAAGCGCTTGTGCTCGTCTGTAAACGTCGCAACAACGCGTGCCGGTATAAACATGGACGCGGTGCGGCAGATCGGGATCATTATCAAGGAGGCTGCCGAACGAACCAGCGACGAAAACGGCATCGCCTGCGCAAAGTTTGTCTGTTTTGCGAATTCCGTTGAAGACAATCCCTTCATGGCCGGGGCATTTCACGGCGTTGGCGAGCCCGAGGCGGTAATCAACGTAGGCGTGTCCGGCCCGGGTGTTGTTAACTACGCCGTGAGACATGCTGCTGCGGATTTGCCCTTGCAGGAGTTGGCCGAAATCATCAAGAAGCTTTCGTTCAAACTTTCGCGCGCCGGAGAGCTGGTGGGACGAGAAGCCGCGCGCCGATTGGGAATCCCCTTCGGCATCATCGATCTGTCGCTCGCGCCGACTCCAGTGCCAGGAGATTCCGTCGCCAACATAATCGAAGCGATGGGATTCGAAAGAGCGGGGACGCACGGCACAACTGCCGCGCTCGCTTTGCTTACTGACGCCGTCAAGAAGGGCGGGGCAATGGCGAGCGGCTCGGTGGGCGGAATGAGTGGCGCGTTCATTCCGGTTTCAGAAGACGCCGGCATGATCGAGGCAGCCCGGGTCGGCGCGCTCTCGCTCGACAAACTCGAGGCCTGGACCAGCGTCTGTTCCGTCGGCATTGATATGGTGGCCGTGCCCGGTTCGACCTCGGCGGAGACAATCTCGGCCATCATTGCCGACGAAATGGCGATCGGAGTAATGAATAACAAGACTACGGCCGTGCGCATCATTCCCGTTCCGGGCCGTGAAGTAGGCGACATGGTTGAGTTTGGTGGGTTGCTTGGCAGCGCGCCGATCATGGCGGTGAACTTGTTTTCTTCCGCCGATTTCATTCGCCGCGGCGGCCGCATTCCCGCGCCGATCCATTCGCTGCGAAACTGAATTCCCGCTCAGCGAGCCTGCCGGCTTTTGCGATTCGAAGTACCAACAATCTGAAGGACGGACGGTGAGAATAGCCACGTTGTCCGGATTAGTATCCTAAGCAGCCCGGGACTCAGACTGCCTGTTGCTAAAGAAGCGTTCGTTACATCAGAACCGGGAGCGGTAGCGACCGGATCCAAGCATTCAACCGTGTACTACGGTTTTCCTGTGCGAAGTTATCGATTGGAGGTTGAATCTAGGATCCGGTCGCTACCGCTCCCGGTTCTGATAACCACTCGTCCGCGCTGCTTAATGGCATCAACTCCAATCAAACTGCACCAGCACCTGCAATGAAAGACTCTGGACAAATCGCAGTTCAGGGCTTAACGTGCAGCTATTCGACACCGTAAGGAGCGTCTATGGCAGAAGCACTTGGCATGATTGAATGCATGGGCCTGGTAGCAATGATCGAAGCGGCTGACGCGATGGTTAAGGCTGCGAACGTACGCCTCGTCGGTTGGGAAAAGATTGACGCCGGCCTGGTAACGGCCATCGTCAGAGGCGACGTCGCTGCGGTGCGTGCTGCCGTTGATGCCGGAACTGCGGCCGGCAGGAAGGTCGGTAAGGTTGTTGCCACTCACGTTATTCCGCAACTACACGGCGACGTTGATCGGGGTCTGCCCGTTTTGAAAACAGGCGAAACTACGAAGAAGAAGATCAGCGGTTCGGTCCGGGCGAAGTGAGACCACGTAAACCATTGCATCAAGAAACCACCAACTCTTTTAGACTGCGATGGGCGATGAGAGATCACGAGAGGGAATGGAGCTTAGTGCGTGCAGGATTGCCGTCGGCGCATTCCGCACGTTCATCATTTCAGCGCCATTCGCCCTGCAGGGTAAACGCGGCCCAGTAAAACGGCGAAGACCAACGCTCTTGCTTCGACATGGCAATCTGGGCCGCGCGCAATGCCGCTGCTGGTCGTAATCTGTCAACCAGCATTCCCTTATAGAAGCGTTCCATCAACTCGGCGGTCGCCACGTCGCTGACATTCCACAAACTCACAACCACCCGCGGCGCCCCGGCGTACATGAAACCGCGCGTCAAACCTACCAATCCTTCTCCACGAACTTCTTTCCCCAGCCCAGTTTGACATGCGCTCAAGACCACGAGATCAGCCGACAAGCGCAAATTAAAGATCTCGTGTGCCCGGAGAAAGCCGTCCTCTGGTGAGCCAGAAGCGTCGACCATCGACAACACAATCCCGGACAGATCCGGATGGATACCGTTTAGCAGTCCATGCGTGGCAAAGTGGACGTAGCGATACTGGCCAAGTTTGGAACTAAAAACGGTGGCGCGGCTCGCGTCAAAATCCAGCGCCGACATGTTGTCTTTCGACTTTTTCAGCGCGAGAATCGCGGTGGCTTCCTGTCTCGTACCAGGCAATCTGGGAATCCGCAGTGGCCCGTCACTCAGGCCGGTGTCGTGCGCCGATTTCTCCACTGCCAAACCAAGAGCGCGATTATCGTCCGGCAATTTGTTTGCAGGGGCGCTCCCATCGCCCAGTCTCAGCTTGATTCTTTCGTCGCGCACATCGAACACTGGGTCCGCCAATACCGCCACTAATCTTGCGGCAGGCTGGCGCCCGGCAAGGTCGCGTCGCAATATCGCGAGAGTGGACGCCGAAGGAAGACTAACAATTTCGTGGTCGACAATTAGCGGAGTTTTCGTGATGCGCCGGTTATCGTTTGTGGGCAAGGTCAGTGCTCCGAATGGCACGTACTGCAGAGCGCCGTCCGCCACAATGACCAAACGCTTCTTACCCAATTGCCCGGCCACAGGGCCGAGCACGATTTGACTCAGGCGATTTGCCACGTCCCCATAAACAGGATTGCTCTGGAGGCCCAGTCCTCGCTTCTTTCCGGGCTCGACTTCCGGGCCATGCTTCGAACCTGTTAACAAGCCATAGAAACCCCTGGCCAATTCATCGATGACAGCTCGCGCTGGTAGTTCATAACTGGCGATTCCGGTTTGCGTCACGGCCCAAAGATAACTACGCTGCTCGCCGAGCGCGTATTCCAACAGGAGCGTTTCCGGATCGAGTAATTCAGTTTGAATCTGACCAAGGGTGAGCGGTTGTGGTTGAGTCAAAGCAGCGTAGCGGGGACTCCTGGATCGTATCTGGGCTTCGACTTCCTGATATTCAGTCGTCAGGACTTCCAGCTCTTTGGCCGCCTTCTGCGCGCTTTCTTCACTGTGTTTTCCGCTCAGCAGGCGCAACTGACGCTCGGCTTTTGCATTCAAGAGTTCCTGCAAGGCGCGCTCGCGTTCAAGCAATTGCGGATCTACACCCTGCCGTATGTCAGCATGCGATTCGATTAATAGATCGATCAAACTGCGCGCCCGCGCTGCCTCGCTGGCCTGTATAGCCAAGGCATCGCTCCCCGCCGAGGGATGCAATTTGTGCAGGCGCATCAGCACATCGATGTACAACTCGTAGTACTCCTGCACACTAGAAAAATATGCGGCACGGAGTTGTTCGCCGGCGATTTTCGTTCGTAGCGATTCGACGATCCTGAGGGCCGCTTCGATGTAGGAACGGGCGTCGACTAAATTGCCGCGATCTCGCTCGAAGCGCGCCATTTCATACAATGTCTGGGCTTCGCCGCTGTGGTTGTTAACGGCTCGGTGAAGCGCCAACCCTCTGTTCAGAAAGTCCAGGGCTTTCTGCGCGTCGCCCAGGGCTTCATAGGTTCTTCCGGTACTGGTAAGCGAACTAGCTTCACCGCGCCGGTCGCCGACGACGCTCCAAAGCGCAAGGGCCTGAGTGTAGTAATCGAGAGCTTTCTGCTTCTCGCCCAGGTTTTCGTATACTCCGCCGATATTGTGAAGTGTGTAGGCTTCGCCGGCGCGGTCGCTGATAGCCCGACGGATTGGCAGCGACTCTTTGAACGAATCAAGCGCCTTCTGCCGATCGCCCATCAAAAGGTAAACCTTGCCGAGCCCGTTCAGCACCGTGGCTTGTCCGTAGCGATCACTCAACCCTTGAACGAGCGAGAGCGCCTGGTTGTAATAATCGAGCGCCTTTTGATTTTCATGCAATGAAAGGTAGAGAAGCGCCACATTGTTGAGCGTGGCCGCCGTTCCGTATCGATCGTCAAGAGCTTTCAAAAGAGCCAATGACTGCTGATAGTGATCCAGCGCCTTTTGCTTTTCGTCCAGGGCATCGTAGAGAAGGCCCATACTAGTCATCGTATATGCGGCGCCGCGCCGGTCACCGATGGCTTTGACGATACTAAGCGCCTGATTGAAATAGCCCAGAGCTTTCTGCAGTTCGGCCAACCCAAAGTAAGTGACGCCAATATCGTTGAGCGTCGCCGCTTCGCCCGCGCGGTCGCCGACCGCTCTGCGCAGGGGCAACGCCTGGTTAAAAAGATCGATGGCCTTTTGTGATTGGCCAATCGAAGCATAGAGTGCCGCCATGTTGCTCAGCGTTGCAGCCTCACCCGAACGATCCGCCGCCGTACGCCAGAGCCGAAGTGCCCACTCGAAATTCTCAATCGCCTTCTGTTTTTCTCCCAGCGCGTCATAAACTTCGGCGGTATTATTCAGCGCTTCGGCCTCGCCGCGATTGTCGCCGGCGGCCCGTCGAATGGCGAGCGTCTGAGCATAGTATTCCAACGCCTTTTGTCTCTCGCCCAGATCCTTATAGGAAATACCGATTCCGCTTAGCGTGTCGGCCTCGCCGTTGCGATCCTCAGCGGCCCGCCAGAGGGGCAGGGCTTCCTCATATTTTTTGATCGCCTGACGCAACGAAGCACTGGTTTGTTGCGCGCGCAATTGCTCGGCCTCCCCATAAGCTGTCTGCGCCGCCATGCGATTCCGGTCCTGGGCGGTAGCGGCGCGCAACTCAATAATCCGCACCTGATAGTGTCCGGGCTTTGCGTCTTTCTCCAGCGATCGCACCTCAAGCCTGAAAGTGCCGGCAGTCGCGGTTATGAGCGCGAGCGGCTCGGGACCTTCAGTGCCGTTTGGGCTGTCGACTTCCAACAGTTTCTGTCCGTCTGGCGCAAACAACGTCACGACTACATCAATCCCGCGCTGATCCACAATCGCGGAAAAATATTGATCAGATCCAAGCAGCAACTGGTAAGAGTGTGCTTGTGCTCCTTTTAATTCTCGTTCGATCGGCTTGCCCGCCTGCAAAACCAACGAATCCTGTTGGTCCTGTGTTGCAGAAGCGGCCGAGTGAGCACCCAGACTGGATTCTGTTGAGTTGGTAATGCTTAGTAGCAGTAACGCCGTGAGGATGCTGCGAAATGTTGTATATGACGCGAATAAAGTTGATTCACGTCGTGGATAGACCATGGCAAACTCCTGGAGAGCACAATTCGGAAGGCGGCAAACGACGTTTGTGAGTCCCTTTTATGTCAAACGTGAAGCGGAAGTCAATACTCGAGGGTGCGGCAAGGAATTGCCTAATTCCATTGACTTCCCGGGTGTTACGTGGGTAACGCTCGCGTGGGTCCAACTACCTCGCAAAACGCAGAGGTAACGAGGGAACTTTAAGAGGCCGCGGCTTAACGCGGACAACGCGAATCAGAAATAAAACAAATTCTGATCTGTGTCAGCCGCGTAAGTCCTCGGCTA
Organism: Pyrinomonadaceae bacterium; assembly: GCA_041493085.1. Lineage (GTDB taxonomy): Bacteria > Acidobacteriota > Blastocatellia > Pyrinomonadales > Pyrinomonadaceae > PSRF01. The sequence continues at coordinate 8,403 of JBGPYG010000046.1, forward strand.
CTCGATTCTGCAATTACTTGCTGTTTTGGGTTCTCACCTTGTACTTTCTTAAGTAGTAATCTTCCGAGATTGATGAGAACCGAAACACGGAAATGACTCTGACTCTTTATTTCCTTCGTCATGGGCAAACCGAACTTAGCCGGGAAGATAATTTCTGCGGGTCTGGCCTGGACCCGGAGCTGACCGCGGAAGGTCTGGAGATGGCCCAGGCTATCACCAGCGCGTATCGCGCAAAACCCTGGCGCGCAATTTTCTCCAGCAGCTTGCGGCGCAGTATTGCTACCGCGCAACCTCTTTGCGACGCGCTGGGAATGGCGCTGCAAGTCCGCGCTGATTTAAATGAGATTGGTTATGGCAAGTGGGAGGGGCAAACCAAAGCGAGCGTCGAGCGCGAGTATCACGACGATTATGTTAGCTGGCTTGCCGATCCTGCCTGGCATGCGCCAACCGGAGGCGAGTTGGCGATCACTGTTGCCCGGCGCAGCTTACAAGTCATTGACGAAATCAGGCGGCAGTTTACGGAAGGAAATGTCCTGGTTGTTTCTCATAAAGCGACCATCAGAATCATTCTGTGCAGTCTTCTAGGCATCGATGTGGGACGCTTTCGTTATCGGCTTGCGTGCCCAGTCAGTTCAGTTAACATGGTCGAGTTTTCGTTAGAAGGTCCGCTGTTGCATTCATTGGCTGACCGTTCTCACTTGAGTGAATCTCTGCGATCTTTGCCCGGGACGTGATCGCTGTCAGGGCGAAAGAAAAAATCCATCACACCCAATGAGCGAACGAGCACATATGCAACACTTACTTCGAAGGCTACTCCTTGCCCTGTCGCTGCTGCTTCTTGTTGCTTCAACTGCCGCAGCTCAAACGCCCTTCGTCACTGATGACGCCGACACGACGCCGAAAGGTCATTTCCACTTCGCGTTGAGCGACGAATTTGATTTGCTACCGCGTTCTGCCCTTCCCAGCACCAAACAGAATACGGCGGACTTTGAGCTCGAGTATGGACTCTTCGATCGGGTTGAGATCGGTATCGAATCCCCACTGCTCACAATCTTCAATGCTGCAGGGACGACCCCCAGGACGGTTTCGGGAATCGGCGACACGAACCTTTCGCTGAAGTACAACTTCTTAAGAGAGCGTGAAAATTCGCGAATGCCGGCGCTGGCAATTGGCGTCAACTTTGAATTGCCGACGGGCGATACTAAACGCCAGCTTGGCTCCGGGCTGACGGACTTTTACATCAACGGCATCCTGCAGAAGTCACTCACGAAGAAAACTAAGTTCCGACTAAATGGCGGCATTCTATTCTCCGGCAATGAGACGACGGGTGTGGTTGGAATCAAAACCCGCGGCACCGTTTTCACTGCCGGCGGAACGTTCGTCAAAGAATTTAGTCCAAAGCTTCAACTTGGCATCGAGCTCACCGGCGCGCTCGAGAAAAATTTTGAACTCGGAAAAGGTCAACTCGAGGCTCGGGTGGGCGGAAATTATCAATTCAGGAAGAACGCTTCCCTCGACTTCGGAATAGTTGCCGGGAGATATGCTGCAAGCCCGCGTGCGGGAGCGCAACTTGGCATCTCAATCGATTGGTAGTTTCAGGAGGCAGTTATGGTGCAAAAAAAAAGAAACAAATTCAGCCAGCTCCTGGAGAGTTTCTCGCGCGTGGCTACCCAGGCTACGGGAACGTCAACGGCATTTCTGTTGGCGGCGACCGTAATCCTCGTCTGGATAATTACCGGGCCGCTGTTTCACTTTTCAGATACCTGGCAGTTGGTAATTAACACCAGCACAACGATTGTCACGTTCCTGATGGTCTTCCTCATTCAGCGAGCTCAAAACAAGGATGCACTCGCAATTCACCTTAAGCTGAACGAAATCGTGGCGGCGCTGGAAGGTGCAAGCAACCGGCTGATCGACGTGGAAGATCTGACAGAAGAAGAGATTCGGACTCTTCACAAGCACTATCAGAAACTCGTGTCCATGGCTAAACAGGATTTGAAGCTAACTATGAGCCACTCAATCGAGGAAGCTGAGGCGCGACACGAAGCCAAGCACCGGAAGCATCAGCACCCAGCGAAGTGAGCAGTAAGCGGTGAGCAGTGAGCAGTGGACAAGAAGCAGCAAAGGGAACGAAGCGAGGTCCGATTTTCTGCTCACCGCTTACTTCTGTTCCAGACGTTTCAGCACGTTCGCGACTCGCTTCTTCTGCGATTCCTTTTCAAGTCCAGCAAGTCTGCGGGTCATTACTTTTTGCAGGGCCGGTTTGTTTTTGTCATTAACTAAAGCCAACGACATCTCGGCATACATCGGCAACTGATTGTTAGGGCAAGTCAGCAATTGCTCAACGACCAGGGGCATACATTCGTCTGCATATTGTTTCAGTGTCCCGAGCTTCACCAGAATACCGACGGCGTGGTCGCGAGTAATCACGAGCCACTGTCGGCGGCCTCCAAAGCCCTTGCCAGCAAGCCATAAACTCCTTTTGGCTCTTGCGCGGTGATCGAGTCGAGCGCGGTCATTGCGCCCCAAACGAGCCGGTTGTTTTTGCTGGCAAGGAGTTTCCCGAATTCGCGGTAGTAAGGAGCAATCAGAGCCGGCTCGCGTTCACCTATCTCGTAAAGGACCTTGATGCAGTCGCTCTGTATGTTCTTGTCCTTGTGAGCAAGGTTCTCAACCAGCTCTTTCACGGCGCGCCTGTCGTTGGTGCGCACAATATCTTTTGCCAGCTCTTGATTGGGAACCTCATCCCTCCGGTTAAGAGCTGTTGCCAGCTTGTCGAGTGCTGTCATGGTGATCGCTAATCATTGAGGTAATAGGCTGTCAATCGTCTGTAAATCGCGGCGTAGGGTCTTACATTCGATTTCTCTGTGTGACCTCTGTGCTCTCTGTGTCTCCGTGGTGAGTGGTTGTCGGGCGTTTATTCAACCACAGAGCCGCAGAGGACACAAAGGCTGCACAGAGAAGACCTCAAACTAAGACACCCCGTAAATCGCGGAAGTATATTCCCATTTATTTCCAGAGGTGATAACCTCAGCGGACTTCAAAGCGAAAGTTTTTGCGTTAACAGTTTCGGACAAAGGAGGCCGCAATGGCCCGTGATCAAGTTACGAAGGACCGACTAGCCAGGCTCCTTGCTCAGTTACTCTCGCTGACTGAGAGTGAAAAGCTGCATTGGGAGCGGCAGCTTGGTTCGGCTCACCGCTATGCCCGCTGGAATAATAACCTGCTCATACTCGGTCCGGCCGAGCCGCTTAGCGAGACCAAAGTACCTCGTTATCTTTTCATCACGCCGTTTGATTCGCCGGCTTGTGTTGAGATCAACTCGAATGACGAAGAATTGGGTGACACGCTGATGAAACTCGTTGCCACGGTAGAGAAGGCAAGCCAGAGCGAACCACCAACTGATCCTTTTGGCCTGACCGAGGACCTTATCAACCGGCTGACGAGTTGAGCCGAACAACTGATCGCAGCATTTGAGAAAAGAGGAAGGATATACGCCCATGCCTGCTGACAATCCGCTGAATAACCTTAGTCACGAAGCCGAAAGTCTTTCCAGTATCCCTTTATTCAAACGGCTGACACCCGATGAGCTTGAGCAACTCGCGCAGGGAGTCGATCAAGTTAACTTCAAAGGCGAGGAGACGATTTTCAACGAGCAGGACCAGGGCGACGCGCTTTATGTTGTTGATTCAGGGTCGGTGCGTATCTGGGTGCTCGATGAAGATGTGAAGCCAGTCACGCTTGCTGAACTCAAATCCGGTGAGTTTTTCGGAGAGTTGGCGGTGCTCGATCGCGGTGCGCGCTCAACGAATGCGACGGCGATAGGCGATACAGAGCTTCACCGGCTGAGCAGTGACGACTTCGAAAAATTTCTCTTGAAACATCCGGACGTTGCGATTGACGTGATTTGCGAAATCGGCGCACGCATGCGCCAAACCAACATGCTGGTTTCGCAGCGCGCCACACGCAATATCAACGTCGAGATGGCAGAGCGGTCAACGATTGGCCAGCGCATCGCGGACCGGGTAGCTTCATTCGGCGGCTCGTGGACCTTCATCATCATCTATGTGAGTTTTCTCGTGGGTTGGATGGCGTTCAATACGTTTGTCCTGGTTCATTACGGAAAGGGTGAAAATGGCGCCGAGTTTGACCCTTATCCTTACATCCTTCTTAACCTGATGCTGTCAATGACGGCGGCCTTGCAGGCTCCGATCATCATGATGTCGCAAAATCGCGCCGCGGTGAAAGACCGTCTCGCGGCAGAACAGGATTTCAAAGTGAATCTCAAGAGCGAGTTCATTCTTGAAGAGCTAATGCGGAAGAGCCGCGGCCGCGACGACCAGATTGAAAAGATTGCGGCTGCCGTGAAAGAGATTTACGCGCGAACGAAGGCCGAGTAACGAATACTTCGATCTGTGATTCGCAGTATCTTGCTGGGACCTGCGCCCTCCCTCACGGTCGGGCTACTGTCCCTGAGGGCTTCGTTGTCGTTCGTGTTGCTGGCAGTTTCGCTGGAGCAGGTTCGCCCTTGGGGGCAACGCGCCCGTTACGAGTCAAGGCAATGCGTTTGTCGCGGCTGGAGCCATCATCAACGGCGACTTTGATCGAGCGAAACGAGCCGTCGCGCACCTTGTTGGTGGGATTATAGGAAAGCACATACTGCGTGCGCAGGTCGCGCACAATCTCGTTGGCGATTTGCGGCAACTCGGATAGCGACTCCGGAAAGAATGCGCGTCCACCCGTTTCGGTTGCGAGTTTATTGATGAGGTTGACAGCTTTATCACGTGGACTCTTCCGAATAAGGCCGCCTTCTTTATCGAGCTCTCTGACAAAGCCTATTACGTAGATCTGGACATCTTCTTCGCGCAAGCGAGCAAAAAGCTTCTCCTGCGAATAAAAGCTGGAGCGGTCTTCGCCATCGGTAATTACAATCAAGGCCCGCCGTCGTCGATCGCTGTCGTTCCCCTTCTTGTATTCAGCAACGTGCTCAGCGGTTAAGTAGACTGCATCGATGATTGCGGTCTGCCCTCCCTCGACGTAGAGACTGTCCAAACCATCCATTAACAAGTCCCTGGTTGCCGTGAAGTCCTGGACTGTTTCGATCTTATCGCTGCTGATAAACCGCACGAGGAAAGTTTCGTCGCCCCCTTTGTTACTGTTGATGATACTTTTTCCGGCATCGATAACGCCCTGCAATTGCGAACGCAACGATCCGGAAGTGTCGACTGCCATTCCGTAACTAATCGGTACTTCCTCTCGCGTGAACGATTCAATTGGCTGCGACACGCCATCCTCGAAAACATGAAAGTCATTTTGGCGCACGTTGTCGATAGGACGATTATTTCGATCGATAACTCGCACGTTCAGAGTGACCAGCTCCGTGTTCACTACAATTGTGCTGCCCTCGTCGATCTCCGGCTCCGGGGGCGTTGGCGTCGGCTTTGGCTTAAGCACAGGCGCAGGCGGCGGCTCGCCGAGCTGCGGAGCAATGCGGTCAATGGGGGTTGGACTTCCAGTCGGTGGCGGCGTGGGCCGCGGCGTGGGTGTCGGTGTTGGGGTTGATGTTGTCGCTGGCCGGCTAACGGTCTGAGTTGTACGGGGCACCGGAGTGGGCGTAGGCGTGGCGCGGGCGGCCATGGCCGCACTGCGACGCGGGCGCGAATTTTGATTCCGGGCTGCCGAAACGAGACTTGAGCCAATGAGGGCAGTGAGCGCGAAAATAAGCGCTAGCGCCACCGTGAACCTTCGGTTCCTCAATCCAATCGCCAAATTCTTAGTAAGTTTCCTCAATCCAATTAGTCCTAACTAAATAACAAACTCAATAGCAATCAATGCTCACGAACCGGTTGCTTCGGTCCAAGTTTAACCTTTCACGCGCGAGCATGCGAAGCTCGGCGGTAGTCGCGGCGAATCTACCGCGCGCGTTTAGAAAGATGTTCAGGAGAGATAATGCGTTGCCGAAATGCTGAAATCAACGTGACCAATGTTAACGACCGGTGGGAATCGCGTAGTAGCCGTCTTTGGAACGAACGAACAATTTCGGCAATCCGCGTGGCGGAGTCACC
>JBGPYG010000010.1:0-25114 GCA_041493085.1 Pyrinomonadaceae bacterium
CATTCTCGCGATTAACGTGCTATGGGCCAGCGGCGGGGGCTCGGTTAACCTAATCATAGACAGACTTGGCGGTATTGTCTTCGCGGGCCAACGGGGCATCAGCGGCGACTCCGCAGTTGCGGCGCTTTATTTCGCCGGTGGCCTGGGTCTTTTTATCGGGATGATGATCGCCCGGCGCGTCGGCTACTACTTCGAGTTTCTCGGCAAGACGCCTGGATTTATTGGTTGGAGCTTGCTGTTCCAGGGTTTTTTATTCGCCCTGATCGGATTGATGCCTAATCTGTGGTTGGCGTGTCTGTTTCTTTTCCTGGGACGAATATTGCTGGGCGCCGAGTTTGGCGTCCAGGACACTTTGTTGATGCGTTTGGTGCCTGACAAACTGCGCGGCCGCGTGTTGACTACGGATCGCGCAACCGAGTTTCTTACCTGGAGCCTATCAACGTCGATTGCCGGCTGGTCTTTGCGCGCGATCAGTCCGCGCACGCTAACCATCATTGCCGGCTTGTTATCAGCAGTCTCCGGCGCAGTGTGGTTGGTCTTATTTGCTTCTGGAAAAGTAAGGCTGCCGCGTAAGTTTAATTCCGTAGCCTTGAGAGCGAAGTAAGCGAATCGACTGCGTGAGGTCAAAAAATCAGGCCGCGCCTGGAAACGCGGCCTTGATTCAGGTTGGGCGACTCGCTTGTGAGCGTTTAGGCATCCGCTCGCGAATGAATCAACCGGCGAATGCGATCCGCAAAAAGCACATCGATTTTACGAGGCTCGATCAGCGCAGTCACTTCACCCGCGCCCCAGATCGGGTGGCTCATAGTTTGCCCGGCGCGATAGGTGCGAGTTCTATCGTAGGGCTCGCTGTTCACAGATTTAGAGCGACCCTTGGTGAGCTTCGCGCCGTTGGAGAAGGAACCACGCGTGCCGCACTTAGGACATGTCACACGCGAGATTAGCCCTCTTTTGGTGATCGAGGCCACGACGTGACCGCGTTCTTCCTGGCACACGGCGCATAGTTTTTCAACCCTGTCACCGATCGCGTAAGTCTGTCTTTCAATAACCTGCTTCGCAATAGGCTGCTTTCCTACAGTCTGCTTTTCCATAAACACCTTTCCTGAAAGTAAATCGTAAATGGTAACTAGTGATTAGAAGCGCTCTTAGAATCAATTGTTCGTGTCGTTGATCGCGTGCGACTTATAGTTCTGGTGAATAGCAAACCGTAGTTCTTTTCTTACCATTCACTATTCACCATTTACTATTTACTCGTCGCCCTACCAGCGAGGCGGATTGTCGCGTCCGCCGCCACCGCCGCCGTAACCACCACGACCGCCGCCGCCACCGCCCCGGTTACCGCCAAAGCCGCCGCGACCGCCGCCGCCGCCACGATTGCCACGATCTTCGCGTGGTCTCGCTTCGTTGACAGTCAGGTTGCGACCGTTCATGTCCGTGCCATTAAACTGTTCGATGGCTTTCTCGCCTTCTTCCTTCGAAGCCATCTCCACAAAACCGAACCCACGTGAACGTCCTGTGTCGCGGTCTTCCACAACCGTTGCTGACTCCACCGCGCCTGCCTGGGCAAATAGTTGCTGCAAATCCTCGCTCGTAGTTTGAAACGAGAGATTTCCTACGTAGAGTTTCATAGCCATAATTGTAAATTTTCCTTAGCTCCCGCGGAGCATTAAGAGGAAGCTTCGAATCAAAGGTGGCTTCGGAGTACGGTAGCAGCGAAGGCCCGCGTTCGGGCGCTCAGTTGAGCAGCTTCTTCAGATTTTCAGTGCCCGCTCTCGTACTATCTCAAACGCCGAAGCCATTAGATAAGGCGTGGCGCATCACCGTTGATGCAGGAGAGAAGGGGTAACGCAGTAATGATGCACTATCTTCCTTGTTCTTGCAAGTTGCAGGCCTCCCGTGGGCCACTATTTCAATCATGAAAACGCGCCGAAATGGCTGATTACATAACTATTACAACCGCCTCGCTTACATGTTGCTACGATGCTTTAGCAGTCAGCATCAGAGCTACGACTGAATACGTTTTCCAGGAGTCTTAATGAGCAGCAAAATCGTCAATCTTAATAAGCAAGGCGCTATCATGTGGAACACGACAATCTTCATGGTTCTCTTCCATGCGGGCGCGGTCGCATCTCTGTTCATGCTCACCAGTGTTAGTTGGAAGATCATTCCAATCACCTTGCTACTGTGGTGGGTTTCCGGAAGTTTGGGAATCGGTATGGGTTTTCACAGACTGCTGACGCATCGTGGGTATAAAACACCGAAGGCCGTGGAATATTTCCTGACGTTCTGCGGCCTGCTTGCTCTCGAAGGCGGAGCCATCAATTGGGTAGTAACGCATCGAATTCATCATGCGAACACCGATGAGGTTGGTGATCCACACACGCCGCGCGACGGACGTTGGTGGGCGCACATGGGATGGATTCTGCGCGGCACTGCGCAACAGCACGAAGAGAGCATACTGCAACGCTATGCTCCGGACCTGATGAAAGATCCTGTTCACATGTTTCTGAACCGGTTCTATTACGTTCCTTTGATTCTCAGTGGCATTGGTTTGCTGGCTATCGGCGGGTGGCCCATGTTGTTCATTGGGGTTTTCCTCCGGGTTACCATCGGCTTACACTTCACCTGGCTGGTGAATTCGGCAACACACCTGTGGGGAACTCGTCGCTTCTTAACTCGCGATGATTCAACCAACAGTTGGTGGGTGGCGCTGTTAACTTTCGGTGAAGGCTGGCACAACAACCATCACGCGCATCCTCGTGCGGCAAAGCACGGAGTGACATGGTATGAGATCGACGTCAACTGGTATGGCATCCGCGCCCTACAGTTGCTCGGCCTGGCTAAGGGAATCAGGCTTATTAGCAAAGAGCAGATCGCGATGGCCGGGAACCCGGAAGTCGCTGAATTACAAAAAGCGGCATAGCTGGAAAACAGTGGGCAGAAGGCAGTGGGCAGTGGGCAGTAGATCACTTGCCTGCTGCCTTTTGCTTTTTTAAGTTTGCTTTCGCTGCGGCCCACTGCTCACTGTTACATTTGCCCACTGCCCACTGCTACAATCGCCCCATGGCAGTAAGTGGTCGCCGTAAGTCGATAGCCTTCTTCATCACGCTGGGCGCTAGCCTGGTGGCACTGGCGATTGCGCTGAACGTCGGCTGGATTCTGCTCAACCCGCGCGAAGTCGCCCTGCTGGTTTTTGGCATCATCTTTTTTCTGTTGATTATTACTGGTGTCGTCCTCAACACCACTTTCCTGATTCGCGAGATACGGCGCAACGAGCAGCACGATGCCTTCATAAACGCGGTGACCCACGAGTTAAAGACACCGCTCACGTCAATCCGGCTTTATCTCCAGACCTTGAAGAAGCGTGACATTGACGAAACCAGGCGGCAGGAGTTTTACGATGTGATGCTTGCTGATAACGACAGGCTTTTGCAAACGGTCGAGCAAGTGTTACGCGCGGGACGCTCCGGTCACCGTAGCAGAAAGATCAATTTAAGGAAGATAGATGTCGGCGAGTTAGTGCGTGAGTGCGTAGATCTCACCCGCGTGCGTCACAACCTCAGTCCCGACTCCGTAACTTTTGTTGAGTCGGTCAACGGAGAGCGGCCGCAAGTGAAGGCTGACGCGGATGAGCTTCGCGCGGCCATTTCAAACCTGCTCGACAATGCCGTCAAATATTCCGTCAAGGACGTTCACGTCTCGGTCGAGGTCGCCGCGCTTGACGATAAAAAAGTAGCAGTGCGGATAGAGGATCGCGGTATCGGTATTCCAGCCGCGCAACTAACGCGCATCTTCAAGCGCTTCTATCGCGTGCCGGGACGCGTCATGGCCCGGGTCAAGGGCACGGGCCTCGGTCTCTTTATCGTGCGTTCAGTGGTTGAGAAACATGGCGGACGCGTGTTTGCCGAGAGTGAAGGTCCGGGGCACGGCAGTAAATTTACAATTCAACTTCCCCGGGCATAAAAGACATGAAGGTGCGTGAATAGCGAGGGCTGCAAAACGATGAGCGCTGTGCTGGTAGTAGAAGACGAGCAGCATCTGGCTGATGGACTGCGATTCAATCTCGAAGCGGAAGGCTACACCGTCAAAACCGTGAACGACGGCGAGGCCGCTTTGTCTTTATTTTTCGATGAACACCAAAACTACGACGCGCTCGTCCTCGATGTGATGTTGCCGGGCAAGGATGGATTCACGGTGGCTTCTGAACTTCGTGCCGCCGGCCTTTTTGTTCCGGTGCTGATGTTGACTGCGCGCGGACGTCCGGAAGATGTGCTGCGCGGTTTCGAATCCGGCGCCGACGATTACTTGCCCAAGCCTTTTGAGCTGTCGGTGTTACTGGCTCGCCTGAACGCGTTACTGCGCCGGCGCCAGTGGTTTCATCAGGATCAAACGCAGGATCGAACGGACAAGACCGGGGAAGACCCAGCGCAGACGAATCACAAGGATGAGTCTAATAGAAATGAGGAACTCGAAGAATTCAGCTTTAACAACCGGGTCATCGATTTTGGCAATCTGGAGCTGCGCACTCCGGAACAAACAATCAGGTTGACTTTAATGGAAGCGCAGTTGCTGCGCTACCTCGTGAAGCACGAAGGCAAAGTCGTTTCGCGCAAGGCAATTCTGGAGAAGGTCTGGGGACTTAACGAGGACACCGACACGCGCGCGATTGATAACTTTATCGTCAGGCTGCGAAAGTATATTGAAGACGACCCCACCAAGCCGCAACATCTTCTGACTGTGAGGAGTGTAGGCTATCGTTTCGTTGTCGCTAACTCATCGCCGTAACAATCGCCGCGCGCACGCCAAGTAAATCCGAAAAATCTTTTGAATAAACTGCGTCCACTTTGCGCACGCGGCTGACCGTGTCGATCAGTTCGTCAGATGAGATGAAACCATTTTCCGTATGCGCGATGGCCCAGCCGGGAAGGTGCGAGGCGGTGTGGAGGAGATCTTCAACCAGACCAAGATACTGTTGCTTGCTCTGGACGCGTGAGCCAAGTTTTCCTGCCCGAGTTTTCTCGAAGTCGCTCCAAAACTCGTTCCCACCCTGTAGCCACTCTTCGCGCCAGGCAAAAGGATTGTGTTGTGTGGTCTGCGGCTGTACGGGCACGGGCAACCGCAAAAAGAGGAGGTCGGTATGGCGACGCTCGGCGACGAAAGCGCGCACGTCCTGGTTGCTGGCTTTGCTGCGCAGCGAGTTGTCGTAAGGGAAAGCAATCGTCTCGGCAAACTGCCGGAACACGCGCGACAGCGACAAGGGCTCGCGCAGTTGGCGGCTGTCCTCGGTGAAGGAAAGGACGTAATCGCCAACCATCATGCCCAGCGTTAAAGCGAGCGCGCGTTTGTATTGCGTAGCCAGTCGTTCGGCGTTGAACCGCACGGTGTCAAACCACCAGGCGTCAGTTTCGTTGAACCAATTCAAGAGCGAAGGGTTATCCAGGCGCTCGCGCGGGACGTAGGCGTCGTCGATTGTCGACTCAATCTCTTCTTCACTAAGTCGCTCAGAATCATTCTCTATTAAGGCCGTGGCTTTCGTGTAAGCCCAGATCATCGGATCGTTCGCTGCCACACGCACTTTCCAGCGCTTCAGTTGAGCACACACGTTCGGCTCGCCCGTGAAGGGAAGGGCAATGGAAGAAAACTGCAAACGTCGCAAGACGCTAAGTTCGAAGTTTAGCCAGCCGTTGGGAAATGTTGCGGATGCGATGTAAGCCATATTTGAATTCGGAGTTTAAAGTACAGGCTTTAGCTTGCTGCCTGGGAAGTTAACAACTAAAGGAACCTCTGATCAAGTGTCTTCGACGCGTAGCGTCGGTATGAATTTAGCCCGGCGTTTCAACCGGGGTCCCCGCGCGGGCAGCCCGCGTGGGGTGGCAGCGCCGGGATCAGGTTATTGCCTGTTCTCGTCGCGTAGCGACGATTGAATCCAGCTCTAGCTTCAGGCGTCGCTACGCGACGCGAACACCTTCGTTGACCTTTCCCGGCCTTGAAAAGGCCGGGCTAAATTCATACCGACGCCACGCGTCGAAGGGTTAATCAGACTTTCCTAAAGGCTGAACTCGAAACCGGGTTTCACCTCATGAACGAAGAAAATAGAGTAAAGCTATCGTTACGTGCAGTCGCGGCGACAGACTCTTCGGTGCGCTCAAAAGAGCGCAACTCTTCCAGGTCCCGGAGTGAAAGAAATACTGTTACCACTGCCGGGTCGAATTCGATCGCTGCGCGCTCGATAATTTGTTCCCGAGCTGCTACTTCGTTCAATGCCGGCCGGAAAGGTCGCGCATCAGTCAGCGCCGCATACGAATCGGCAACGCGAAGAATTCGTGCGGCCAGCGGAATTTCGTTCTGCCTTAGCGCATCAGGATACCCGGATCCATTCCACCATTCGTGATGCCAGCGCACCAGGAGTTGCACGGCCCGATCAGTGCTCGCTCGCGCGGATTCTTGTTCCCCAATCACTGGATGCCTTGCCAGGTCGACGCGTTCTTCCTCGGTAAGCGAGCCAGCGCGTTGGATGTACTCCCGCTCCATCGCCACTTCGCCAAGATCGTGCATGAGCGCGGCGGTGCGAAGAGACGTTCGGTCCTGAGCAGCCATGTGAAACGTGTCGGCAATGCGATCAGCAATCGCGGCGATGCGAACAGCGTGTGGGTTTGCATACTGCTCGAATCGATCCGCGGCGGCGGCCAACTGCAAGTAAGCTTCGCGCGCCACGCGATCCTTTTCACTGTCGAGGTAGAGTGTAGACATATTGAGATTTCAGAAGTCAGATGTCAGAATTCCAGTTACCAACGTCTCGGTTCGGACAAAAATGATCATCCGACCTTGCGCGACTTTTGGAGTTTGCGCAAAAGCGAATGCGCGGTGGCGTTGTTCGGTTCAAGCGCCAGTGCTCGATCCAACTCCGTTTGGGCGCGCCGGTGAAACTTCAATTCAAAATACAACTCCGCCAGCATAATGCGAAACGCGGCGTTGGCTGGCTCGATTTTAACTGCTGCCTGGATTTCATTCTCAGCCAGTCTACGCGTGTTCTCGTCGGCGGCAAGTGCCCGGCCATAGTGTGCGCGATATCGCGCCTCTTGAGGTTCCAGCCGCGAGGCGATAGCCAGGTGAGTCATGGCGTCCCTTATCCGCCCTTGCTGTAACGCCCCAAGTCCTTCGCGAAAACTGTATTCGGCGCGACCCACCTCTTTTTCGGAGGGGTCTACGTCAAGCTCTAAATCGTCGGTTAAGCTTGCGGCCGGATCAGGCTTAGCGGCTTTTGCAGCCGACTGCGCGAATTGTCTCGCCCTTTCCAGGGTTTGGTCGTAAGCCGCGCGCGCATTGGGATCCGTCAGCGTTTCGTAGGCCTGAGTAACCAGAGCAAAAGCCGAACTTATCTGCGCGTGTAGCCGCGTCCCTGACTTTAAGTGGAATCTGTCGGGGTGATAGCGACGAGCCATCGCGTAGTACGCTTCCTTTATTTTACTCGTTTGGGCTCTAGGCGAGAGCTCGATTACTTCATAGTGATTTGTCGCCTTCTTTAGACGCTGCAAGAACTCTTCCAGATCGACATCCTCGATGCTCGCCGACGTCCAATTAGCGGTCTGTTGCTGTTCGCTGCGAGTAGCGTCGGCAGTGGCACGAGCTGCAATTTGCTCTTTGTTTGTTTTGGCGCTTCCAGCACGAAAAGCACTTTGCCAGTATTCACGTTCCACTAAACCGCTAAGAGCAAGGCCATAAATTATCCGTTGTGCCTCGGGCTCCGTTAGTCCACTAACCGAAATCAGCTCATCCAACCTTATTGGCTCATCCAGGCGAGAAAGCACGAAGCTCTCGGCCGGCAGGAAATGAGACGTTCGGGGAACTTCGGAGGACCGCGAAATAGTCTCGCTTGGATTTCGAAAGCGTTGCGAGACAAACGTCAAAGGCATTCTTTGAGCTGCTTCCCGAAGAAGATTAGGCGTGTCTACTTCCACACTCACTGGATCATTGAGTCGCGCTCGTTCATTAAAATCCCAGGTTCCTTCCGTCCATAACAGGGCGACCCGCAAGACATCGACTACCAGGATCGCGAGCAAGGCGTCGATAGCTTCCTGCTTGAGCGTGCCCGTAGAGGATAAGGCCGCAGCGAGGGCCAGGTCGGAGAGATTGTTTTCCAGGCCGGCGCGTGCTTTTTCTGAAACAAGGCCTCGCTTGCTCAGGTATTTGCGCAACCGTAGCGTCCGCAGATTCGATGCCGCATAGACGATTTGACCTTTTTCAAAATAGACGGCCGTTTGGGCGCGCTCGTGCTCAAGCCGCAGCGTCCCGGACAAACTCTTGGAAGAAATCTCCCGAATGAGTTCCGCAAGTGGTTGATCGGTAAGTGTCCCCTTCATGTGATTCTGTTTCTTGGCGGAAGCCCGCGCGTTAGCAAGGGCTCCTTTTCTCCTTAGCCCTCCCTCACGGACGGGCTTCTGCCTGGCAGCGACAAACCAAAGCTTGTCGAACATCATGATAACGCACGATTTAGTTAAAAAAGAAGCATGGCTTTGACACCCATTGAGTGCAGTCTTATATTGAACTCCCCGAAACAATTGAGTCTTACAGGACGCAGGAATTGGCCAGCCCTGGCAGCCAACGATCCATATTCTCAGGGATGAGAAAAACAGTGGTTGATAGTCTGACACCCAACAAACAAACTGAGGTAGTAGACGACGAGCGCGTCGCTCATCTGATCGAGCAGCTAAAGCTACGGACAGTCGAACTCGAAGAAGCGAATCGAGAGCTGCAACACGTCTCGCATTATCGTTCACTCTTTCTGGCGCGAATGTCGCATGAACTGCGGACGCCTTTGACGTCGATCCTCGGTTTCGCTGAAATCATGCTCGATCAGGAAAAGTTGACTGAAACACAACAAGGCTTTTGTCAGAAGATTCAAAACTCGGGGATGCAACTGCTCACCAGCCTCAATCAGCTTGTCGATTTATCTCGTCTGGAGGTTGGCCCGGCTGAGCTTTTTCTTCAGGAGTTTCCCTTGGCGGAAACGTTACGTGAAACCTGTGCTGCAGTTGCGCGTCAGGCGCACAAGCGGGGAGTAAGAATCGAATGTGACCAGGCGCCGGAAGCAACTACTATTGTCTCTGACCAGGGACGCTTGCGGCAGATTCTTTACACGTTTCTGGCCTGGGCGGTTAGCCGGAGCCAGGAAGGGGGTTGTGTCACCGTTCACACTGAGCTACTCGACGGGCCCTTTCTTCGCGTCCGGATAGATGATGAGGGCGAGCCGATAAAAGATATGTTTCGAGTTTTCGATCCGGAAGATACACCCCGGGCCGGAAAAACTGACCTCAACGAATTGGGCATAATCATTGGCCGGCGTTTGCTCGAAGTAATGAAGGGCACTGTGGCTCTTAAGAACCGAGAGTCGGGAGGCTTGCGAACATCAATTGAATTGCCGGCGGGCCCACTCAAAGCTTAGGCCCGGTGTTTGAATGAAAAATGGCAAGTGAGAAATGATGAATGGAAAATCTACTTAATGGCCGATCGGGCCTGGCGAGTACGCCGCACAATTTCAATCTCTGACGATCTGTGGCTGGGGGTGTAGCCACCCGAGCAACGATGGAAGACATCGTAATCCGTGAATGCGTCGCAATTGATGAACTGGATGGCTGCGTTCATCTGCAGCGTGAAGTTTTCGGACTTCCCGATCTCGAAGTCTCGCCGCGACGCCACCTAATCGTTTCCCGGCAGGCAGGTGGCTGGACCCTGGGCGCCTTCGTGCAGGAGGGCAGCGATTCGCGGCTTGTCGGCTTCGTTCACACACTCGTGGGGGTTAGCGTCGACAATGAGATCTTTGCCTATTCACACATGATGGCGGTCGCCCCGGATTATCAGAACAAGGGCGTGGGCGCGCGGCTAAAGTGGAGCCAGCGCGAACGCGCGATTCGGGAAGGAAGAAGTTTTATTAAGTGGACCTGGGATCCGATGCAAGCTCGCAACGCCTACTTTAATCTGAACCGGCTTGGCGTGACGGTCAGCAGTTACGCCGAAAACTTCTACGGAACTGATTATGTAACGAGCCCGGCCGGGCACAGTGCAGAGCCGGCGAGGGTCAAGCCGGGAATTGATAGCGATCGTTTGTTTGCCGACTGGCACCTTGGTTCGCGGCGGGTGATTAATTTGGCGGCGAGCTCCACAGATTTCCTTGCCCCCGACGTGACCCGCGTGGGCAAATCCCAGGCAAAGCCGGAAGTGACCATTGATATCCCGGCGGACTGGACGAAACTATGCCGGGAGAATCCCGAGCAGGCAAAACTAGAACAGTTGCGTGTGCGGGGTGAGTTCCAGAGAGCGTTTACCAGTGGATTGATTGCCGCCGGATTCGAGCGTTCCGCAGAGCATCCGCGTTACCTGCTCTACCAGAAGGAAACTTTGCAATCCGTTTAGCAGCGGCACTGGTGCCGATCGCGGCGACAAGTCCGGCCTTTAACCAAAACTAGTCGAGGAGACGCCCCGCTCTAAACAAACATCGATAGCCAATGACGTTCACTCGTTTTGATCGATATGTTGACCGGCACGCGCGCAACTTTGCCGAGCGCTTCCAGTCCCTTTGCCGGATGCCTTCCGTAGCCGCGCGGGGCACGGGCATGCGCGCTATTGCGGAAACTGTCGAACAGATGATGCAGCGGGTAGGCATCGGCACGCGCTCGTTTCGCGTTGGCACCGGATATCCAATTATCTACGGCGAATGTGGCAGCGGTCCGCACAGCTACATTGTTTACGGTCACTACGACGTGCAGCCGGTGGGTCATTTGAGCGAATGGTCAATGGGGCCATTTGCGGCGACGATTATCGACGGCAAGCTCTACGCTCGCGGCGCAGCCAACAGTAAAGGCGATCTGGTGGCGCGGTTGGCGGCGGTTGAAGCCTATCAGAAAACTTTTGGCAAGCTGCCGGTGACATTACGATTCTTCGTCGATGGCGAAGATGGATTGGGCAGCCCGAGTCTCTTTCGTTTCGCTGCGGAAAACCCAGCGATGCTGGCGGCGCAGGGTTGTATTTGGGACGAGGGCTACAAAGACACGAAGGAGCGGCCCGTGATCAGCCTTGGCTTCAAGGGCATCCAGTTTTTGGAGTTGAGAGCACACGGCGCGCGCATCGACCTTCACTCGAAGTGGGGCGCGATTGTTCCTAATCCGGCATGGCGGTTGGTGCAGGCGCTGGCGACAATCACTTCGCCAAAAGGCGTAATCACCATCGATGGCTTTTCGTCCCAGATCGCGCCGATCAGTCAGGAGGATGCGGAAGCGCTCAAGACAATCGAGCTTGACGAAGCGGGATTGAAACGAGAGTTCCGCATTGCCGGCTGGGTGCGTTCTATGAAAGGCGCGGCGCTCGTGAAGGAACACATTTTTGGCCCGACCTGTACCATCTGCGGAATTCAAACTGGCCACACCGAAGCCGGCATAAAGACCGTGCTGCCGAGCACAGCGGTGGCTCGTCTCGACTTCCGCCTCGTGCCCGATCTGACGCCCGAACTCGTACTACAGCTTCTCCGAGATCATCTGGACGTACGTGGCTTTAGAGATATCGATATCATCGAACTCGGCAGTGCGCCACTGGCGAAATCATCCGCAAGTTCTTCAATTGCTCGGGCAGTGATTGGCTCCGTCGCGGAAGTTTACGGCGTTGCACCCCTGGTTTATCCGATGGATCCTGCGAGTGGACCGGTAGGCGCGGTTTGTGGAGCCTCTTCGCCGCCTACGCCCGTCGCCTCTTTCGGCATCAGCTACGCCGGGTCGAACCCGCACGGACCGGACGAAAATATTCGCGTTGACGATTTTCTCCAGAGCATTAAGTTTATCGGGCGGGTCATCCACAAACTCGGCGAAACTAAAACCAGGACGAGCGGACTAACGAGGACAAGTGGTATTCGCGAAAGAGCCGGAACCGTGCGTTAGGCACCTAGTTGGGAATGCATGGATCTTTTTATTAATACCTTTTTGACAGCGTCTCAGGCAGCCTTTACATTCACTTTAACAGAGTGCTATAAGGATCGTTAGAGGCCATTGAGGTTAGTTTCTATGCAGTTGGCAGAACATACTAAAAAGTCGACCGTGGAACAGCGTGAACACAAGTTCACTTCGCTCTCTGTTTGGAAAGAACTATCTTGGGCTTTGATAAGCACGGTTTCCGGTGTACTTGCTATGCTCACTGCTTTCATCTTCAAAGCCCCCACGTCTTCTACAGCAAACGCCATTTCTACGGGTCAGAGGCTCTCATTCTTCATCGCTGGGCTTCTCGCGCTTGCGGTGATTATCGCTGGTGTCGCGACCATCATAAGACGTAAGAACCGCGGCGTTATTCTTCTCAAAACCCGATTGGCAGAAATCTATCTATCCGCGCTCAGACAAAGCGCTTTGAATCCCGGACTTCAGTCCCCCACTTCGGATGAGTGATCCTCAAGCCTCTACTGAATTAGAGCGCATTATTAAGACTGCCGAGGTAGAACTACGGCAAATACATCCAGGCTTATTCTCTCCAGAGGGATTTCACCGTCTCACGGAACGGATCAATGAGTTCATTGGTGAGCTAACCGTAGAATCTGTGAAAGTAGCGAAACGTCATCAGTCTGATTCAGTGTCGCCCGCATATGTTGATCAAGCTAGCCAACATCTAGCCTCCGGCAAACCCGCAAGGTGGCAAAGAGTCGTCGGTGGAATTGGTGGAATCATTTTCGGTGTTGGCTTAGCAGCGGCTGGCGCAATGATTCAATCTGGCCAATATTCTACGCGAGGATTCCTCCTCAGTATCGTTTGCATAGTCTTCGGCATGCCAGCTTTCATGTTTCACATTATGAAAGAGTAATAGGTTCGCCACCCTTGTTCAGATAATTGCCAGTGAGCTTCCTGCCTGAGCACATTGCTAACCGTCGGCATTTCATTCCTCTCACCTCAATTGATAACATCATGTCAAGGGTAATCGAATGCAAAAGCGTCAATCAGTCGCACAGCAAATCGAAAAACTGCGGGAAGAGATTCGGCGGCACGACGAGCTCTATTACGTGCTCGACAATCCTGAGATCGCAGACGCGGAATACGACGCGCTGTTGGAGAAGCTTCAGAAACTCGAGCACCAACATCCCGATCAAATAACACCTGACAGTCCTACTCAACGCGTTGGCGGCCACCCGGCTGAGGGTTTTTCCGAGGTCGTGCATCGCCGCCCGATGCTCTCGCTCGACAATAGCTACAACATCGATGAGTTGCGGGCCTTTGACCAGCGCTGCCAGCGGCTAGCGGATGGACGGACTATCGATTACGTTGCGGAGTTGAAGATAGACGGTCTTTCGATGGCGCTGCACTACGAAGACCTGATCCTCCAGCGCGGCGTGACGCGCGGCGATGGCCGCATCGGCGAGGACGTAACACAGAATGCGCGGACGATTCGCAGTATCCCACTTAAATTGCGCCTGAAGGGAACGGCCTCTGAAAACGCGGATCTCAAATCTGAGATCTCAAATCTCAAAGAGATCTCAAAGCTGGAAGTGCGCGGCGAAGTTTTCATACCACGAAAAGTATTCGAGCGAATCAACGCCGAACGCGAAGAGCAGGATGAACCGCGTTTCGCAAATCCGCGCAACGCCGCGGCGGGAACTATCAGGCAACTCGATCCGAAGATTGTGGCCAGCCGCAAGCTCGAGATGTTTGCCTACGATTTGCTTGCCGGCGAACGAAAGCCTCTCCCGACCCATTGGGAAGCTCTCAACTGGCTTGAGACTGCCGGGTTCAAAGTGAGTCCCGAGCGCAAACTTTGTAAGTCGATTGCAGAAGTGATCGAGTTTGCCGAGAAGATCGAAGCGCAGCGAGACGCCCTCGATTACGAGATTGACGGCCTGGTCGTAAAAGTAAACTCAGCCGCGCTACAGGACGAATTTGGGACGACGAATAAAGCGCCGCGCTGGGCTATTGCTTACAAGTATCCCGCGCGCCAAGCCACCACCCGAGTAATGTCAATCGTGGTGCAGGTGGGCCGGACGGGAGCCCTGACACCGGTTGCCAACCTCGAGCCGGTGAGTCTTGCCGGCACCACAGTCTCCCGCGCTACCTTGCACAACCCCGATGAGGTGAAGCGTCTGGGAGTTCGCATCGGCGACTGGGTGTTGATTGAAAAGGGCGGCGACGTCATTCCGAAAGTACTGAAAGTCATCGAGTCGAAGCGCACCGGTGCAGAGAAGCCTTTTCGAATGCCGAGGAAGTGTCCCGTGTGTGGCGGCGAGATCTCGAGACCTGAAGGCGAGGTCGTCTCGCGCTGCGTTGCGGCCGACTGTCCGGCACAACTCAAAGGGCGTCTGTTGCACTTTGCTTCGCGGCGCGCAATGCGCATTGAAGGGTTAGGCGAGTCGCTTGTCGATCAGTTTGTTAAAAGCGGGAAGGTTCGTGACGCCGGCGATCTGTACCGTCTAACCCTGGACGATATTGCGAGCCTCGAGCGCATGGCGGAAAAGTCTGCGTCAAACCTGCTGGCACAAATCGAAGCAAGCAAGCAGCGCGATCTTTCAAATCTCATTTACGCGCTGGGACTGCGCCACGTAGGCGACCGCACGGCAACAACTCTTGCGCGGCAGTTTGGTTCGCTTGAGGCGCTCAGTAAAGCGACCGTTGAGGAGCTTGATGATGTTCCGGAGATCGGTCTGACAGTGGCCGAAAGCGTGCGCGATTGGTTTGACGATAAGGGCAACATCGAACTCTGCAAACGGCTGGAAGCCGCGGGCGTGCGCACGAAAATGGAGAGGACTAGCGAGGCGACGGATGACACGTTGGCGGGCAAGCTGTTTGTGCTAACCGGCACGCTTGCCGCATTCACTCGCGATGAAGCACGCGCGGCGATTGAGGGCCGCGGCGGTCGAGTTACTTCTTCAGTCAGTAAGAAAACCGATTACGTGGTCGCGGGTGAAGAAGCGGGATCGAAACTGGATAAAGCAACGGATCTTGGCGTCACAGTGATCGACGAGGAGGCGTTTAAGGAGATGCTAGCGTAGGACAGGCATTCCTGCCTGTCTTCTTTTCTGAGCCTTCTGTATATTTAATTGAAAGATAAAAATGACAGACAAGAAGGTCTGTCCTACATAGGAGACAAACATGGCCACGGCGCGACACAAAGATGAGAAACTCGAACTGCTCTATACGCTCTTCTGCGACGACGTTCGCCTCGAGGTTGGTAACAAGCTTTCATTCATGGGAGTTTTTCAAAACATCATGGTGCAGCAGATGCCCGTCTCTCTAATCAAATTTGCCGTGGTCAATCACTGGCGTGGCGAGGGCACACACCTTTCCGAGGTTCGGATCCTGACGCCTGACCGCCAACGTCCTGTGGTTGTTTCCCAGCCTACCAGTTTCGAAATTACGCCAGGTGGTTTCGCCGACAACATCAGTTTCTTTGTGAATGTGACTTTCCCAGCGGCGGGACAGTATTGGGTGCAGACGCTGGTCGACTCAAATCTCTTCGACGAGCAGAAACTGACAGTCTCTGATGGACGTGAGGCGGAAGCCGACGATGCTTCCCAGGCAGTTAACTAACGAAACCAGGTAGGACAGACATTCCTGTCAGGGCGTGCAGGCATCCGCGTCGTGCGAATAGGAATAGATTTTCCATTTGTCATTTCTCATTGGTCATTTTTCATTGGAACCACTAAAGAGCAGTTACAGATTAGTGAATGCTCCGACTGAGTGAGAACCTTGAGGGGTGTAGCTTATGGGTTAAGTCAGGGAAATGAAAAATGAGAAATGAAAAATGAGAAATGGAAAATCTTCGAATGGCTGTTCGGACGATTGTACCTCCACCAGAACGCGGACAGGCACAAATGCCTGTCTTACGATCAGTATTCAATCCCGTACAGCTTGATCTTTGAGTTGAGTGTGGTGGGTTTGATGTGCAGCAGCTTCGCGGCCCGGGCTTGATGTCCTCTAGTTTGATCAAGCGCGAGTCTAATTAGTCCGGTCTCAAATCGCTGGACTTCGTCGTAAAAATCAATGCCCTCGGAAAGATCCAGGGTGCGCAATCGGTTGGAGTCCTCGGTAAACGCCTTGTCGCGAGCGAGTGTTTCCGTCTCTCGCAGCAGCGTGCCGGCGAGCTCAAGCAGGCGTTGTACGCGGTTACGCGCAGGTCGTTTAGCTATCTTTAGTTGGAGGCGTGGCACAGCCACGAATGATTCTTGCGGCCGGTGGTCGCGGTTGTCTCGACTCGATTCGATAGCCGGTTCGATGGTGGCGGCTCGTTCAGCCCTCATTTGGAACTCCCCTCTAACGCTTTGCCCGACTTGGTTTCTTTTAGGGAGACATCCGGTGGGTGGGATGTTCCTTGTACGAAGAGCGTAGCGATTCTTGTTGTACGCCCCAGGCGGGCTGTGGTTCCAAAATTAGACAAAGAAAAGCGAGCCTTTGTTCCAGGCTCGCTTTTCCTTTTTTTTGAGAAGCTGGTGCGGATGAGAGGACTTGAACCTCCACGATGTCGCCATCACAGGCTTCTGAGACCTGCGCGTCTGCCAGTTCCGCCACATCCGCATGTGTAAATTCATTATGCGAACGGGCTCAGATAGTGTCAAGAAAGCATGATGTCAGGTACTGGTTCAGTTTGGCACTGCTCCTCCGTTTTGTTCCCTGTCATTGCCGGGCAAGCTTCGCTCATACCAAACTGAACCAGTACCTGATGTCAGACAATGACTCAGTTTCCGCCGCCAGCCACCAGCGCCTGCTTTCTGCAAGTGACGCTGCGTTAACGGTTGTCGACCACGCGTCGCCCAACTCGTCGTCCACGATAGCGCAGGAAGTTGTTCCGCACTTCGCGATTTCGCCGGTTACGCAATACGAGATCATTATTGTAGAAATTACGATTGCGGTGTCTCACGCGCGTACCCAGGATATTACTAGCTCTACTACCGCGTGGTCCGCGACCGTCCCAACGTCCTTCGCTGGCGTCGTGGCAGTTTTTGAACTTTGCGCATTTCCTGTCGTAATTTCGATTACGCACCCTCGTCGTGCGAGTAGGCCAACCAATATTTCCGACATTGCCCTTCCCATGGCCCCGGCCGCGACCCTGCCCCAATGCGGTTGCCGGGATGGCCGTCGCCAACAGTAAACCCATGACGATGATCCCAAAAAAGTTTTGCCAGTTCCTCGAATGCTTCATAAGAGTTCCTCCCTTTTTGCCCTGCCAAGCTAATACTTCACTTATTTGTGTCTTCAAAAAGCCAGTGTAGCGCTGTGGGTCGCTGGATTTGGCAACAATATTCGTGCCACCCATATCGCACTTCGGGATGCTGGAGTATGAGCCGCCCCCGCTGGGGTCAAGGCGCTGGTCATAGGGGGGTTCGAAAGCCCTTGCCGTATGGCCCTATATGCTGGGATTAACGAGTGCAGCGCCGGATTTGATCTGATAAGGTAACGGAAAGAAGTAATCGAGAGCGGGAAAATCTTACAGTTTCATTTCGATTGCGTTGCCTCTGGTTGCTTTGGAGATGGCAGACAAACCATTCGCACTTCAGACGCTAAGCGAACGGTTCGCGAACGTTCGCAAGCGCATCGAAACAGCCGCGCGGAGCCGCAATCGCTCGCCTGAAGACATAACCCTGGTCGCAATCAGCAAAACGCATCCGAGCGAAACACTGCGCGCGGCGATCGACGCCGGGATAACCGACCTTGGCGAAAACCGCGTGCAGGAAGCAGAAGAGAAGATAATTGAACTGGGACGCAAGGCAGCGCGCTGGCATTTGGTGGGACACCTTCAGGCAAACAAAGCGCGCCGGGCTGTCAGCCTTTTCGATGTGATCCATTCCCTTGACTCTGCCTCCTTAGCGCAGCGTCTGGATCGGCTGTGTGAAGCCGAGGGAAGAGAAGAACTGCCGGTGTTGATTCAAATTGATCTCGGTGGTGAAGAAACCAAAACAGGAATCGATCCGCGCAAGCTGCCGGAATTGTTGGACGCACTCAGCGATTGTCAACGGCTGCGACTGACTGGACTGATGACTTTGCCGCCTTATTTTGAAAACGCCGACTGCGCGCGTCCCTATTTCAAAACGCTCCGCGAGTTGCGCGACAAACTCCAACTACAAGGATGTTTTGGCGAACGAACGGGCGAGCTTTCGATGGGCATGAGTCATGACTTTGAGATTGCGATTGAAGAAGGCGCGACGATGGTGCGCGTCGGAACTGCTATCTTTGGCGAACGCAGCTAGAATGTCCGGCAAACTCTAGTTTGTCGTTCTTTAAGTTAGCGACCAACATAAAGTTTGTCAGACAAATATTATGATCATTCTCCACCGGCTTTACTGGTTTATCAGTTCGGCAGTCATCGCCATCATTGTCATAGCCGTAGTGTTGATGCTGTTGCGTTTGATTGCGAACCAGGCTGATCTGAATCCCTTCGGTTGGAGCTCACGGACAATTCGTCGTCTCACGGATCCTTTCATCGGACCGGTGCGGCGCGCGCTAATGGGCTTCGGTATCGACCCCAAGTATGCGCCGCTGGTCACTGTCCTGCTGGCTGTTCTCTTGGGATGGTTTTCGTTGCAGCTTGTCTCGAGTATTGCCAATACGCTTGCCGGAATTCTGTTGAGTCTTGGCAAGCAGGCAGTGGTTCCGATTATCGGTTACGTCCTGTATGGGCTCCTCAGTTTTTACAGCCTGTTGATTTTCATAAGAATAATCTTTTCCTGGGCAATGGTGAGCTATTCCAATCGCGTGATGCGTTTCCTTGTGAATGCCACCGAACCACTGCTCCAGCCATTGCGTCGCCTGGTCCCGCTGGTAGGAACGTTCGATATCTCGCCGATCGTTGCCTTTATTATCTTGTGGCTGTTCCAGGCGGCAATTGCGGGGACGCTCTTGCGCGGCTGGCAAATTGTATTCTTTCAATAATGGTCCAAAGTCCAAGGTCCAAAGTCCAAGGTCACAAGGCATGAACAATGTCCTGTTTAGAACCGGGAGCGGACCGGGTTCCCCGCGGCGGGCAGCCCGCGTGGGGTGGTGGTAGCGACCGGGTCCCGAGCTGAGATTAAGCTTCATTCGACAAGTCTGAACTCAGGAGTTTTGACTTTGGACATTGGACTCTGGACATTGGACTAACCCAATGATCAACCACTCGGAAAAAGACGGAATTCTGACATTCATGGTGCGGGTCGTACCCCGCGCTTCGCGCAGCGAAATCGTCGGCGAACATGATGGCGCGTTGCGAGTACGGATTGCAGCGCCGCCAGTGGATGGCGCCGCTAACGAAGAACTTGTGCTTACATTGGCAAAGGCTTTCAACGTTCCACGCAGTGCGGTCGAGATTACTGCCGGGCATAGTTCCAAACTCAAACATCTCAAGGTAATGGGCGCTCGGCCTGACGCCCTGCAGGCGCTCGGGCGTGTTGGGCAAAAGCCACGTTGACACCACGCGCGAATGCAGTGGAATATTGCTGGAACACCGAAAGCCTGGACCTGGTCTTGTTTGCCGATTTTTTATCGTGAGAGCCAGGACACTCGATCAATAAAATGGCAATAGAATCCGAATCCGAACGTATCTCCCATTATCGAATTTTGGAAAAGCTTGGCGCGGGCGGCATGGGTGTCGTGTATTTAGCCGAAGATATGAAACTGGGGCGCAAGGTCGCGCTGAAGATCCTTGGCGAGGAGTACACGACAAATAGAGATCGGCTCAACCGCTTCGAACAGGAAGCCTGCGCCGCCTCAGCTTTGAACCACCCAAACATTCTCACAATCTATGAAGTAGGCGTCGACGACAACCGGCATTTCATCGCCACTGAATACATCGATGGTAAAACACTGCGAAGAAGGATGGCGCACTCGCCTCTGGAAACACACGAGATTTTAGACATTGCGGTTCAGGTTGGAAGCGCGCTTGAAGAAGCGCACGCAGTCGGCATTATTCACCGCGACATCAAGCCCGACAACGTAATGATCCGCCGGAACGGCTACGTAAAGGTCCTCGACTTTGGCTTGGCCAAACTTACTGAATCTGCCGCGGATCGAAGTCCCTCTGACGGAGAAGCGTCAACGAGAGTTTTGGTGCAGACGGATGCGGGCGTGGTGATGGGAACGTCACACTATATGTCGCCTGAACAGACACGCGGTAAGCCGGTCGATGCGCGCAGCGATATCTGGAGCCTCGGCGTAATGATGTATGAAATGGCCGCCGGCAGGACTCCGTTTGAGGGTGAAACCGCAACCGACGTCATCGTCGCTATAACTCAGAAGGAAGCGCCGCCCCTCGCGCGTTTTGCTCCCAATGTTCCTGCTGAGCTGGATTGGATCATTACCAAAGCCCTGCGAAAAGACAGAGACGAACGCTACCAGACGATCAGGGAACTATTGACGGACCTGCGACGGCTTAAACAAAAGATCGAGTTTGAAGCCGAGCTCGAACGCTCGGTGTCGCCCGATAGCGCAACGAGATCTGCAATCAGCGTGGTGCCCGGCGTTCCGACTATTTCCGATCGTATTACGCCCACCGCAGAACAAACGGGTAGCCACGCACCCTCAAGCGCCGAGTATATCGTCAGCGAGATCAAGCGTCACAAGAAAGGCGCAAGTCTGATCGCCGCGCTCGTTGTGCTGGCTGTTGGTGCCGCGGTCTTCTTCTACTTTAACCGTGCCCAGGCGCTAACAGATAAAGACACCGTCCTGTTGGCTGATTTTGCGAACAGTACGGGCGAATCCGTCTTTGATGGCACTCTAAAGCAGGCGCTGGCCGTGCAATTGGGCCAGTCTCCCTTTCTGAATATTTTCCCCGAGGAGCGCGTCCGTGAAGCGCTACGGTTCATGGGTCGTTCGCCCGACGACCGCATCACAAGAGACGTAGCTCGGGAAATTTGCGAGCGTCAGGGTTTGAAGGCGATGCTCACCGGCTCAATCTCCAGCCTGGGCAGTCACTACGTAATCACCCTCGAAGCAGTAAACGCGCATTCGGGCGACTCGATAGCGCGCGAGCAGGTGGAAGCAGACAGCAAAGAGCAGGTACTGGGTGCCCTCGGCAAGGCTGCTTCGGCGTTGCGCGGAAAACTTGGCGAGTCGCTAAGCTCTATCAAGAAGTTTGAAGTTCCGGTGGAGCAGGCAACGACCTCGTCGCTGGACGCGCTTAAGGCTTTTGCAACGGGCAACGAAGAGCGGGCGAAGGGCAACGGCGAGCAGTCGGCAGCATTTTACAAAAGGGCGATTGAGCTGGATCCGAATTTTGCCATGGCTTATGCGAGGCTGGCGGTCTATTACGGGAATCAAACCCAACTTGATCTTGCCCAGCAGTACGTTCAAAAAGCTTATCAGCTGCGGGAACGAGTCAGCGAACGCGAGCGCCTTTACATCTCCGAGAAATACTTTAATTATGCGACCGGTGAAGTTGATAAGGCGGTCGAGGTTCTCCAGACCTGGGCTCGTCTTTATCCCAACGATTACATTCCCCACAATAATCTTGCGCTCAATTACAATCTTTTTGGTCGCTACGATGAAGGCGTTAAGGAAGCGCTCGAGGCGGTTAGACTTGGTCCCACGAATGTCAGCCCGCGAGATAATTTGATCGGCAGCTTCATCGGCCTGAATCGTCTCGACGAAGCGGAGCAGGTCGCTAAAGAAATGGCTGCCCAGCACCCTGATGCCGCCGGCTCGCATTTCAACAGGTTGTATTTTGCCGCTATGCGAGGCGATCAGTCACAGATCGACGCGGAAGTTCAGTGGGCCAGAGGCAAGCCCGCAGAAGCCGATCTAACCGACCAGCTCGCTTCCATTGCATTTTCAATCGGGCAAGTGAAAAAAGGTGAAGATCTAAAGCGGCGCGCGGTTGAACTTTATAAGAACCAGGATCGAAAGGAAAACGCTAGTCAGGCGTTAATCGGTCTAGCTGCTAGCCAGGCCTCATTCGGAAAGTGCGAACAGGCAAAAGAGAACGTTACCGCCGGCCTCGCTTTGTATCGCGGCCGCATCAGCGTTCCAACCTCCGCACTGGTCTTCGCGGTTTGTAATGACGCGGGCCGCGCGCAATCTTTGCTTGATGAGGCACTGAAGCTTTATCCGAAAGATACCTTCATCGTTTCCATGCAGGCGCCGGTGATTAAGGCGGAGATCGAAAAGAACCACGGTAATATCGGGCAAGCTCTCGAACTGCTCGAATCCGTGCGCGCGTATGACCTCGGGTTAGTCGGCGGACTAATGAACAATTACATGCGCGGTCGAATTTACCTTCAGCAACGTTCAGGAAACGAAGCGGCGGTGGAGTTTCAAAAAATTATTGATCATCGCGGCATAGATGGCATGTCGCCCTTGCATGCGCTGGCACATCTCGGTCTTGCTCGCGCCGCGGCGCTCAACGGGGACACCGCCAGGAGCCGCAAGGAGTATCAGGACTTCTTCGCGGCCTGGAAGGACGCCGACGCGGATTTGCCGGTTCTTGTTGAAGCGAAGAAAGAATACGAGCAGTTGAAGTAGCGCCTGCAATAAACGAATAAGCCACAGATTGAAGCGGATCACACGGATCAGAGAAAACAACCACATTAGGTTTTCTTATCCCCGCCAATCTGTGTTAATCAGCGGCTAACTCCTGTGGTATATTTTTCCCAACCTGCAAATCTACAGAGTTAATTCCATTGAGGATCGAAGCAAATGTCAGGACACTCCAAGTGGCATAGTATCAAGCACAAAAAAGGCGCGCTCGATGCCAAGCGCGGCAAGTTGTTTACAAAGTTCATCAAAGAGATCACGGTCGCTGCACGTTCCGGCGGTGGTGACGCGGAGGGCAATGCGCGTCTGCGCAAAGCCATCCTCGACGCCAAGGCCGGCAATATGCCCAACGACACTATCGAGCGCGCGATTCGGCGCGGCACCGGTGAAGAAGAAGGCGTGAACTACGAAGAGATCACTTACGAAGGATACGGACCGGGCGGCGTGGCACTGCTAATCGAATCGATGACAGACAACCGCAATCGCACTGTCGCGGAAATTCGCCACGCGTTTTCCAAGAATGGTGGCAACCTCGCTGCTGCCGGCGCAGTCGCGTGGATGTTTGAGAAGAAGGGTTATATCGTAGTTGCCAAGAGTGCGAAGTCGGAGGACGAGCTGTTCGAAATTGTGACTGACGCCGGCGCCGAAGACCTGCGCGATGATGAGGACAATTTCGAGATCATCACCGCTCCGTCCGACTTCGATAGTGTGCTTGATGCCGTCAAGAAAGCGGGCGTTGAGCCACAGATGGCCGAGGTCGAGATGGTCGCCAAGGAGTACAAGAAGCTAGAGGGCGCGGAGGCCAAACAAATGTTGAAGCTAATGGAAGCGCTTGAAGACCACGAGGACGTGCAGAAAGTTTCCGCCAACTTCGACATCAGTGAAGCCGACATGGCAGCGGCGTAGCCAGAAGGCAGAAGGCAGAGGAGCGTTGACAAGTAGAAAGGTAGCGCGCTAACGTGCTGCTTGGATCGTCGTTTAGGCTAATGGATATGAAAGACCGAACTAACAATGCCCTGTACCCATATTATTATTGGTGGCTCTCCGTAGGAGGGAGAGGCAGGGAAAAGGCTGTTCGGCGTGAGATGATCTAAAGCGAATAAGAACAGAACTTTTGAACCGGCCACTTTCCTCCGACGCGGGAGAGGTGGCCGGTTCTTTTTGTCTGGTAATGGCTGCAGAGATGTAACGCAAACTGTTAGTTTGCGGACGGCGCATTAGCAGTCAACCGACATCGCAAACTAACAGTTTGCTTTACACAAGACCGAGGTTCTTAAATGCTCGTGGAAGAACAACAATCGTTACTGGCTGACCACGCTGACATGCGGGCGGTTCCGCTGGACGCGGACGAGACTCCCGCTGATCGAAATCGAATTGTTCAACTCAGTCCCGATCACCCGGGCTTTCGTGATCTGGAGTATCGCGCGCGCCGCAACCGCATAGCGCAACTCGCGTTGAGCTATCAACCCGGACAAACCATTCCGACAGCGCCGTACACTCCGGAGGAGCATCAAGTTTGGCAGATGGTTTGGGAGGCGCTTGGGCCCGCGCATCGAGCCCACGCCTGTGCTGAATACCTGGCGTGCCTGAAACAGTTGGCGTTCGCGCCGGATCGCATTCCGCAGTTGCGCGAAGTAAATGAGAAGGTCCAGGCAATGAGCGGCTTCCGTCTTGAGCCTGTCGCCGGTCTGGTTGAGCCACGTGTGTTTCTCGAGTCACTCGCTTCCGGAACATTCCTCTGTACGCAGTATATTCGGCATCACTCGACACCGCTTTACACGCCGGAGCCTGATGTCGTGCATGAGATCGTCGGCCACGCGGTGACGCTCGCTAGCAAGCGGCTCGCCGAGTTAAATCGCTTGTTCGGCAAGGCTGTCAAACGAACCTCATCTTTAGAAGCGCTGAACCGGCTGTCACGCGTTTACTGGTTCACGATTGAGTTTGGCGTGCTCCGCGAGAACGGAGCTGTGAAGGCATACGGCACGGGGCTCTTGTCATCGGCAGGAGAATTGGAAGCGATGCACCAGGCTGAACTTCGCCCACTTGATCTGGAAACAGCGTCGCGCCATGAGTATGACCCGACACATTTTCAACCAGTCCTGTTCTGCGCGGATTCGTTTGAGTCGGTGTACGACTCGCTTCGTAAATTTCTTGTTGCCTGGTAGTTCAACACGAGGAGCGTGGTGACTTAAATGAACCCGCCGATCTCTCAACTTCAACCTGCAACCTTCGCGGAGTTTGAGCAGGAAACTAAACGCGGCAACGTGGTCGCCGTGGCGCGGACCGTCTCGGCCGCGGCAATGAATCCGGTCGATGCGTTTGTGAATATCGCCGGCTCAGCGCGCTACTCCTTTCTCTTCGAATCTGTGGAAGGAGGCGAAGTAGTTGCCAAGTATTCGTTTCTCGGCGCTGACCCGTACATGATTGTGCGGGGCCGAGGCAACGAGACGCTCATCGAAAGGGAGGGCGTTATCGAAACGCGCGGCGAGTGTGCGGCGGATTATCTTAGGCGTCACTTTAGTCAAAACAAACTGGCGAGTTGCAGTGACCTTGGTCCGCTGGCGGGCGGAGCGGTCGGATACCTGGGCTATCGAGCTGCAAACTGGTTCGAGCCGGCACTTGACAAGCATGGCGATGGTAGTTCCCGGAAGGCTCAGGACAAG
>JBGPYG010000068.1:0-12066 GCA_041493085.1 Pyrinomonadaceae bacterium
GAAAGCGATTCCAAAGACGTCGTTAAGTCAACGGTCTTAACTTTCACATCGAGCCGCGCATGCAGCGACGCCGGAGCAAAGTTTAGGACGGCCTTAACCCCGGCCGACATGATTTGGTTGAGCACCTTTTGCGCGACGCGTGCGGGTACGGCAATGACCATCACGTCTACAGATTCATCGGTTACCAAGCGCGGCATCTTTCTTACGTCGTGAATCAAAATCTTATTTTCGCCGACGCGCCGTCCGATCTTCTCTTCGTCATTATCGAACAGCGCCACCACGCTAAAGTTTGACCTTGCGAAGCCTTTGTAGTTCGCCAGTGCAGTGCCCAACCTACCGGCGCCGACAATTCCCACTCGATGCGGCTTGTCGAGTCCCAGAATCCCGGTGATTTGCTTGCGCAAATCTTCGATGTAATAGCCAACACCGCGCACCCCAAACTCGCCAAAGTAGCCAAGATCCTTCCGAATCTGAGCGGAATTCAGATTGAACTGTTCTGCCAGCGCCTGCGAAGAGATGCTCTTAATCCCTGCCGCGGAAAGCGTGTTCAGGCAGCGGAGATAAACGCTTAGTCGATTCGTCGTTAGTTCTGAAATCTTTTCTGACTTCATTTGAGGGAACCCGGCATCAAGTATAGACCCATTGCGAGCTTAATGGTAACAATGGAGTTTCGAGTTTCGGGTTTTGAGTTCCTGGTTCCGAGTTTCAAGAGGACAGTCCGCAGAGTCTTGAACTCGAAACTCGGAACTCTGAACTCGAAACTCCATAAGCGCGTTGCCGAATGCTGTATCCATAAACTACAATCGCGCCGTTTCAACCCCAGACCTTTTCAGAACCTTCGCCAATGATTGCACATTTGTCCGGCACGCTTCTTTCCAAGCAAGCAACCTCTGTAATTCTCGATGTCGGTGGCGTTGGTTATGAGGTTACGATTCCCGTTTCGACCTTTTACGATCTCGAAGAACCCGGCTCGCAGGTGCAGCTTCGCATCTACACTCACGTCAAGGAAGATGCCCTTCAGCTTTACGGCTTTAAGACGGCCCGCGAACGAGAACTCTTCATGCGCCTGATCTCAGTCAGCGGTATTGGGCCGAAATTGGGAATAACCCTGCTCTCAGGGATGAGCGCGGACGAAATGATCGCTTCAATCAGAACTAACAATCTCGCGCGACTGACGTTGATTCCGGGTATCGGCAGAAAAACTGCCGAGCGCCTGGTGATGGAGCTACGTGATAAAGTGGCTGCACTATCGTCGCCCGAACTTGAAGAAGAATTAGGCGCCAGGACGGCGGCGGGTGCGCCACTTCCAACAGAGGACTCAATGCGCTCAGACGTGCTCTCCGCGCTTTTGAATCTTGGTTATCAGCGAAGCGCCGCCGAAAAGGCCGTCACTGCGGCGTTGGATGAAGGGGGCGATATTTCAGTTGAGTTGATCTTGCGGCGCAGTTTGCGCAAGCTGGCAAAGGTTTAGGCTCGTGTAACGCACACTGTTGGTTTGCGTCTCGTTTCAAAAGTTATGTCGACTGAAAGACCAGCACGCGATACGTCAATAAGCGCCGATGAACAGCAATTTGAGTTGACTGTCCGTCCCACCAAGCTCGCCGACTATATCGGCCAGCGGCAAGTGAAAGAGAATCTTCGCGTCTACATGAAAGCGGCTTTGAACCGGAAAGAAGCGCTCGACCACGTGCTCCTAACTGGTCCGCCCGGCCTGGGCAAAACCACCCTGGCGAATATCATCGCCCACGAAATGGGCGCAGTGTTGCATTCAACCGCCGGACCCTCGATTGAAATACCGGGCGACCTGGTAGGACAACTGACCAATCTGCAAAAAGGCGATGTGCTCTTCATCGACGAGATACATCGTCTTAATCCGGCCATTGAAGAAAAGCTTTACCCCGCAATGGAAGACTACGAATTCGATCTCATGATCGGACAGGGCGTAGTCGCGCGCAGTCAAAAAATACGGCTCGAAAAATTCACGTTAATCGGCGCGACTACCCGCCCGGGCCTGCTCACGGCGCCGCTGCGAGACCGTTTTGGGATCGCCTTTCATTTGGACTTTTATCCACCCGAGGACTTGGAAGTGATTTGCAAGCGCTCAGCTCAAATCCTCGAGGTGGAGATAGACGATCATGGCGCGCGTGAGATCGCCCAACGCTCCCGCGGCACCCCGCGTATTGTTAATCGTCTCCTGCGGCGAGTTCGCGACTACGCCCAGGTGGATTACGACGGTCGCATCACGCGGGAAGTCGCAATGGATGCGCTTAATCGGATGGAGGTGGACAAGTTTGGACTTGACGAAAGGGATCGCAAGTTCATGTTGACGATAATCGAAAAGTTTGACGGCGGACCCGTCGGCATCGGCACTATCTCTGCGTCAATCCACGAAGAAAAAGACTCTATCGAA
Source organism: Pyrinomonadaceae bacterium (assembly GCA_041493085.1). Lineage (GTDB taxonomy): Bacteria > Acidobacteriota > Blastocatellia > Pyrinomonadales > Pyrinomonadaceae > PSRF01. The sequence goes on from JBGPYG010000068.1 coordinate 2,411, forward strand.
GAAATTATCGAGCCCTACCTGATTCAAATCGGGTTTCTTGATCGCACTCGCCGTGGGCGCATGGCCACTCGTCTCGCCTATGAACACTACGGCCTTTCCCCTGCCGGCCCGCTCAAGCCTGGTCTGTTCGATTCTCAATGAAGAATTTGCTAGGGTGTGTTCCAGCTTTCAGTTTTCATAGGTTGGTGAGTTCCGGAATGAGAAGACTCTCGTCATTCTCTCGTCAAACGTTCGGTGTGCGGAATGCTGGTCCCTGGCGCTCAATTATCAGTCATTCGCTGCATCAATTTCACGAAAACGATTTGTTTACTTCAGCCGCGGCCACGAGCTATTTCGGCCTAATGGCACTGTTTCCCGCGCTCCTGCTGATGCTTGCAATGAGCAATCGGATTACCGCCGCCACCGAGCTGCTGAGCCACGCGGTGGAGGTTTATCCAGGGTCCGGCAAGTTCTTGAGCGAAACGATTCGCTCAATGTCTTCAGTAGGTACCGGCGTCATCATCACCTGCGTAATCATTACTATTTGGGCCGGCTCATGGGTTTTTGCCGTGATCGAGCGGGCGCTAAACAGAATCTGGGGAACGACATCGCGGGCCTTTTGGCACGGCCGCGCGCTGACTATTGGAATGATCGGAATCGTCGGCGTACTCCTGGCGTTTTCTGTGCTGGTGACTTCATTAGTGCTTGGGCTGAGGGAGATGGCAGGCAGACTTTCTCCGCGGCAAGTTGAGCACTATCCACTGCTTCTTTCAGCCGGCAGCGCCTTCTGGCAGGGCGTTTTCGCAATCGCAAGTTTCCTGATCACTGTAACTCTTTTTGCGGTCGTTTATCGCTTCATGCCCAAAGCCGAAGTAACGTTGCGCGACACACTGCCTGGCGCCATCATCGGCGGCCTGCTGTGGGAAGCAGCCAAGTATGTGTTTGCGTGGGCCCTCAATTATTTTCACTACGATCAGATTTACGGATCGGTAGGCGCGGTCGTCGCTGTTTTGACCTGGAGCTACATGTCGAGTTTGATCCTCTTGTTTGGCGCGCAGCTTACTGCCGTGTTTCACCGCGAGCATCCGCATTATCCGACTCCGACGCAATTTCCTCTTACTCCCTAAAATGCATCTCTCGGATTTTGATTATGAGCTTCCCGACGACTTGATTGCGCAGCTACCCCTCGAGCGACGCGACGCGTCCCGGATGTTGATTTTGAATCGAGAAGCGCAAACCCGGGACGATTCCAAATTTGAACTCTTTCCGGAATACGTCCGGGCGGGCGACGTGGTGGTTGTTAACAACACGCGAGTGTTCCCGGCCCGGCTCATTGGCCAGCGTGATCCGTCGGGCGGACGCGTCGAAGTATTACTCGTTCGCGAGGTTGAAGCGTCTATTTGGGAGGCTCTAGTGCGGCCGGCGCATCGGTTGAAAGATGGCGCGCGGCTGCGTTTTGGCGACTCCAATCTGCGCGCCGAAGTGCTCGAGAGTTCAGCAAAAGGACTTCGGCTTCTCAAGTTTGTGGGCGCCTTTGCCGGAGATCGCGAGCTGGAGACCCTGATGAATGAGCGGGGACAAACGCCGCTTCCCCCTTATATTCGGCGTCCGTCGGGAACATCGTCCGAGGACAGAGACCGCTACCAAACTGTCTTCGCGCGCAAAAAGGGGGCTATTGCGGCACCCACCGCAGGACTTCACTTCACGCCTGAAGTCATCGAAGCCTTGCGAACGCGCCAGGCTCGCGTTGTCGAGATCACATTGCACATAGGGTATGGAACTTTCGAGCCGGTGCGAGTCGACAATATTACGGAACACCACGTCGCTCCGGAATTTTTCCAGATTGACGACGAAGCTGCTGCCGCAATCAATGAGGCCCGGGCTCAAGGCGGACGAGTCATCGCTGTAGGCACCACTACCACGCGTGCGCTTGAGTCGGCTGTGAATGCTGATGGGAGAATTGAGTCGGGAGGAAGGGAGACCGAGCTAACGATTACGCCGGGCTACCAGTTTCGGATCACGAACGCACTCCTGACGAACTTTCATCTGCCACGCTCGTCCCTACTGCTGCTTGTTTCCGCGTTCGCCGGTCGGGATTTCACGCTCGATGCCTATCGTTTCGCGGTCGCAGCGGGCTTTAGGTTCTACAGTTACGGCGATTGTATGTTTGTGATCTAGTGATCATCAAAACGATGATGGTAAACTATCTGACAACCCCGAAGTGATAGTTGGTTTTGATCTCAATGGCTGTATTAAAGAAATTTCGTTCGCGCTGGTGGTCGCCCTCGGCTGAAGAATACCCGCTCGAACCTGAACAGACCGTGCCGGCAAAGCTTGGCCTGCGTTACGACCTTCGGCCCCTGACGATTTCCCACCTCGACGAATGTTGGCGACTTGATCAACGGTGCTTCGTTGATGGCGAAGCCTATAGCCGGGAAACTTTCGAATACCTCTTGACTGCGCCGGAGGCGGTTTCCTACCGCGCGACCACTTCGGCCGGATTTATGGTTGGGTTTGTTATTGGCCTGGTTGAGCCCGATCACACTGGCCACATCACGACGGTGGGCGTCGCGCCCGATCATCGCCGGCGGCACCTGGCAAAGCGTCTGATGGCAGAAGTAGAAAAGGGCTTTAAGCAGCGCAATGTACGAATTGTGCGGCTCGAAGTGAGGTCGCTCAACATCGCGGCTCAAAGGCTCTATGAAAGCCTGGGATATGCTATCACCCAGCGGCTGCCTAAGTACTATTCAAACGGTGGGGATGGCTTGTTGATGCTTAAGTCGCTCGACTAGTGCGAAATTTGAGATCTGAAGTCTGAGATCTCATGATCCAAACACTCATCCTTTGCGCAACTCCGTCAAGACTTGCTTGGCAACCGCCTTCAACGTATCAAAAACACCGGCTCCGTTCGAAGCTACGGCCTCAACAACGGGCTCCTCTTTGCGTCGCAGCTCTGCGGTAAGGTCCTCAACCGGAATAATGTTGGGAAGGTCGCGCTTGTTTAGCTGGAGAACGTAGGGGAGCTTCATCAGGTCGTAACCCTGAGCCTGCAGGTTCTCTTCCAGGTTGTACAGCGACTCCACATTTGCATCCATTCGCTCTTCCTGGGAATCAGCAACGAATACGACTCCGTCAACGCCTTTCAAGATAAGTTTGCGGGAGGCATCATAAAAAACCTGGCCGGGGACAGTGTACAGATGAAACCGCGTCTTAAAGCCCCGCACCGTGCCCAACTCCAGCGGCATGAAATCGAAGAAAAGTGTCCGATCGGTCTCCGTCGCGAGGCTGATCAGTTTTCCTCGAGACTGAGGCGCAGTGGACTCGAAAATGTGCTGAAGATTCGTCGTCTTACCACAGAGACCAGGCCCGTAGTAGACGATCTTGCAGTTGATTTCTCGCGAGGCGTAGTTAATAAAGGTCATATGGCACTTACTCTTGCTGGCATTTATCGGAAAAGACTATCGATGTCCTCATCCGTAATTTCCCCGAAAGCTGAATCCTCGTCGTTAAATTCCTCTTTACTGATCTCGTCAACCATCGCCGAGAGCTGATGCGAAATTTGCTTACTTCTCAGCTTCACCAGACCCAGACTCGACCGTTCGTCAAAAACGACGATCAGGAGAAGCCGGCCGATGACAGAAATATGTATGCTCTCTCGTTCCCCTTCATGAGAAAGCGTTGGGAACTCTTTTTCGCCGATTAGTTGAGCCATGCCGCCAGTGGCTGCGACATTTCCTGCCGCCAACGAAGCGAGACTTGTTGTGTCAAGATTTCCTATCTCACCCTGAGCGGCGATCTCCTGACCGTCTTTGTCGATCAAGAAAACCACCCGGGCAGCCGATTCCATACGGAGTCGGGCTAGCACGGCCTTAATTTGGTGATACTGCTGCTCACGGAGCAGAAGAGGCGTGTCTGCCATTAGTACGGCTTTCTTTTGAAGATAGGAGGCAAGGACAAGGGGCGGGGTGCTGGTTCGAGAACTGCGGCTTTGACAGTCAAGCCGCTGAAGGGAAAGCGTTTTCGGCTACCTCATCGTCTCACAGCGGCTGGGTATCCTGTGCCCTGACGCCGAAAGGGACTGTAACACAGCCAACAATGTGCTTCAAGTGTTTTCCTTTGTTTGGCAATGCTGGCTCGCGAGTCGGTCACATGGGCTCTTTTTGTCGTCCGAAATGCTCTTTTCGTTGATTTAGAAGAGAGGCTATGTTACTCTGCCACCGCAACTTCCGGAACGCTTGAGTCCACTAACCCCTTTCATTCTTAAGCCGAAATGAGTGCAGTCACCAAAAGTCTAAGACGTTCAGCGTCACGCGCGGCCACCCACCGCCGGTCGGCACCCAAGTCCGCTGCAAAGAGACGCGCAACGCCGCCGAAAACCGCTCGACCAAAGGCGAAGAGAGCAGTTGCGCAAAGAACCGCGACGCGGAAAATCGCTAAAGCGAAAGTTTCTTCGAAGAGCAAGGCTACCAAAAAGATTGCAGTCAAAAAGGCTGTCAAAAAGAAGGCCACACCGAAGCAGCGAGTAGTTAAGAAGGCGAAGGCGATAGCTCGTAAAGCGGTGCCGCGGAAGTCGACAGTAGCGACGCATAAAAAATCTGTCGCTCCCAGAGTCAAAAAGACTCAGAAGCTCGCGGCAGCACGCGCACAACGGCCTGCAACTATTACTCAGTCGCATCCTCGACAACCAACAGTGGATGAGTCCGCTGCGTTAAAGGCCTTCGAGCGGGCGCACAAAGAATTCACGCGCGGTCGCTTCGGTGAAGCGCGTAATCAATTTCGTGCTCTCCTGGACAAATACTTTCAGGTTTCCGAAGTAGCTGCGCGCTCCCGCACATATCTTGCGGTTGCGGACGCGCGTTTGCGGACGGAAAGCATTCTTCCGCGCGATGCTGACTCACTCTACGATCGTGGCGTCATCGAGCTCAATCGCGGTGAATACGTGGCTGCTCAGGAGATGTTTGAGCGGGCACTAAAACGCGAGCCCGAAGCCGCACATATTCACTACGGGTTGGCAGCAACGCGGGCTCGGCTGGGCTCCGTCGATCTGGCGCTCCAATCGCTCCAGCGCGCCTTGGATCTTCAGCCCACGCTGCGGGTTCGTGCGCAACACGATCAAGATTTGACTTCTCTTCGCAACGACCCGGACTTTGACCGACTGGTTTTCCAGCCTCGCCTTTAGTGTTTCCTTCGAGCTGACGCCCACGCTTCTTCTTTCGGCACGTCTATATAGTTCCAAAGCCTTCGCCTTTTAGGTATGATTCTGCTGACGCGCATAACCGCGCGGGCAGGCTGGGAGAATTAGAGTTTGCATTATTTATCTGAAGAAAATCAGGGTCTTAACCTCGTCGCACTGGGCGGTGGCACCGGTCTTTCGACCCTGCTTGCCGGCTTGAAGTGTCTTGTCAGTGACCTTCCCTCGGATGATCTCTGGATTGCCAGTTTATCTGCAATTGTCACCGTTTCCGACGACGGCGGAAGTTCGGGGCGTTTACGCGAAGAGTTGCAAATGCTGCCGCCTGGCGACATTCGGAATTGCATGATCGCGCTGTCTGAAGATTCGAATTTACTTTCACGGCTGTTTCGCTATCGGTTTCGCGGCAAAGGCGAACTCGGCGGCCACAGCTTCGGTAATCTCTTTTTAGCGGCGCTTACTGAGGTCACCGGTGATTTCACTGAAGCGGTCAGATTGTCGTCGGAGGTTTTGGCAAGCAAAGGCCACATCTATCCGGCCACGATTAGCGACGTGCGATTGGTTGCCGAACTCGCAGATGGGAGCGTTGTGCGTGGCGAAACTCAAATCTCTGCATCTCGCGCACCGATTCGCCGCCTCCGTTTGGAGCCTGAACAGTGTTTACCGCTCCCTGAAGTATTGAAAGCGATTCGAGCCGCGGATGTAATCACCGTGGGCCCGGGCTCGCTCTATACCAGCATCTTGCCCAACCTGCTGGTGGCGCGAGTTGCCGCTGCTATCGGTGAGAGCAAGGCGACTAAAATATTCATCTGCAACTTAATGACGCAGCCGGGGGAGACTGACAACTACACCGCGCGACAGCATCTGGAAACAATTAAGAGCTACGCTCCGGAAATTCATTTCGATTTTGTCATCGTCAACGACAGACGCATAACCGACGAGCAGGCGCAGCGTTATGCGCTGGAAGGTGCTTACCAAATCGGAATGGACCTTGACTCAGTTGATAGCGTGCTCGATCAATCGACGCAAGTCATTCGCACCAATCTTCTCGAAGGCGGTGAAAAAGTGAGGCACGACTCGGCGCTTCTGGCGCGCGTCGTGCTCGCATGCAAGCAGCAAGCCTGCTCACAACCCGCAATACCTGCATAACCTATGGAGCCCAAAGCTATCGAGAAAGGCCCGCTCTTGCCCCGCCCATCTGATCAGTCGCTTGACATAATAATTCTCGCAGCCGGCCTAGGGACAAGAATGAAGTCTGCGCGGGCGAAGGTTCTTCACGAATTAGGCGGCCTTCCTTTGATTACGTACGTTTGTCGCGCGGCGCAGTCGCTTGGCCCAGGGAAAATTTATGTGGTAGTCGGCCATCAAGCCGCTGAGGTCCATAAGGCAGTTCGAGCTGAAGTTGGCGACATGGCAGAGTTTGCCACGCAAACCGAACAGCGCGGAACGGGTGATGCGGTGATGGCCGTGCAGTCGCAACTCGAAAACACTGATTCGCTCGTGCTCGTTCTCTCAGGAGATGTGCCCTTAATTCGTGCGGCAACTTTGGAGCGCTTCATCGACCAACATCGGGCCAGTGGGGCGGCGTGTTCCGTTCTGAGCGTGCGGCTTGAGAACCCGACGGGCTACGGCCGAGTTGTCCGTGATGAAAGCGACAAATTTGTTCGCATCGTGGAGCAGAAAGACGCCACACCCGAGGAGCAACAAGTTAAGGAAATCAACTCCGGAATCTATTGCTTTGCCAGCCGCAAGCTCTTCCCTGCCCTCAAACGCGTTAAGCCGTCGAACAACCAGGGTGAATTCTATTTGACTGACGTTCCGCAAATACTTCTTTCCGACGGCGAAAAAGTGAACGTTTGCCTTCACGGCGATGCTCGTGAAGTTTCCGGCATAAACACCAGGGCCGAGCTGGCAGAGTTTGAAAACCTGCTGCGCCGCGGCACTATCCGCAAACTTATGATCGAGGCCGGCGTAACTTTCCTGGATCCGTCACACGCTTATATCAGCGCCGAGGCGCAAATCGGCAAGGACTGCATCATCTATCCGGACGTCGCTATAGAAGGAAAAACAACGATCGGCGAAAATTGTGAGATTAGAGCGGGCACGCGCATTACGAATTCTCGCCTGGGAAACAATGTCGTCGTTAAGGATCATTGTGTGATCATCGATTCGGAGATTGAGTCAAACTGCGCTGTGGGACCCTTTGCGCATTTGCGTATGAACACGCTCCTTGAAGAGGGATCGGTGGTTGGCAATTTTGTAGAAGTAAAAAAAACGAGGCTTGGCCGTGGCTCAAAGGCGATGCATCTGACCTATCTTGGTGATGCAACCATCGGTGAAAAGACAAATATCGGCGCGGGCACGGTGACGTGTAACTACGACGGCAAGGACAAGCATCAAACAATTATCGAAGATGATGTGAGAATCGGTTCAGACACAATGCTGGTGGCGCCGGTGAGAGTTGGCAGAGGGTCCGTCACTGCTGCTGGTTCAGTCGTTACCGAGGACGTGCCGCCAGACACGCTCGTTGCCGGCGTTCCGGCTGTAGTTAAGAAGAAATTCAAACACAGTGATGAGTCATGAGTGATGAGTGATGAGTAAAAAAGATCTGGGCCAATAACTCATTACTCATCACTCATTACTCATCACTAGTCTTCCGGGGAAAATTTATGTGCGGAATTGTTGGCTACGTTGGAAACAAGCAGGTTGTGCCGTTAATCATTGACGGCCTGCGCAAGCTGGAGTATCGCGGTTACGACTCCGCCGGCATTGCTGTAGTCAATGAAAGCCACGATCTCGAAATACGGCGCGCCGAAGGAAAACTACGCAACCTCGAAGAAGTAATCCGGCTAAGTCCGCTGGACGGGACCTATGGCATTGGCCACACGCGTTGGGCGACACACGGCCGTCCGACTGAAGAAAACGCACATCCGCACCGTGATTGCACCGGGCGCATTGTCGTAGTCCACAACGGCATCATCGAAAATTATCTCCAACTCAAAGAGCAACTGCGCAAGACTGATCACCAGTTTGTGACTGAAACAGATACTGAGATTATCGCGCACCTGATCGAAGAGTATTTGAAAGAAGATCACAATTTCGAAAAAGCCGTGCGCCGCGCGATGCTCGATCTCAAAGGCATCTTCGCGCTTTCAATTATTAACGCTGATGAGTCCGACATGATCATCGCGGTGAGACAAGGACCCCCCGTCGTTATTGGTTTGGGCGACCGCGAATTTTTTGTTGCTTCAGACATTCCACCGATTCTCCAACACACGCGCGACGTCTTCTTTCTCGGCGACGGCGAGATGGCCATTATCAACAAAGACGCAGTGCGCGTTACAGACTTTGAAGCGAATCCTGTCCAGCCGGCGATACAGCGCATCACCTGGGATCCGATCATGGCGGAAAAGGGCGGCTTCAAGCATTTCATGCTCAAAGAAGTTTACGAGCAGCCGCGTTCCGTACGCGACACCATGCAGGGTCGCATCTCGTTGGACACGGGTCGGGTTTTTCTTGACGAGATGAAAAACATCACCGAGGCCGACTTCAAGCAGTTTACTTCGATCAGGATCGCTGCCTGTGGCACGTCCTGGCATGCGGGGCTGGCGGGCAAATACATGATCGAGCAGCTTGCTCGCATTCAAGTGGACGTCGACTACGCGTCGGAGTTTCGTTACCGCGATCCAGTGATGGATGAGAACACGCTGTTGCTGGTGATCACCCAATCAGGCGAGACGGCAGACACGATCGCCGCGCTGAGAGAGGCCCAACGACTCGGGTCGAAAGTGCTGGCTATCTGCAATGTTCAGGGCTCGATGATTACGCGCGAAGCTGACGGCACCATTCTCACGCACGCGGGGCCAGAGATTGGAGTTGCTTCCACGAAGGCCTTCACCTCCCAGATGGTTGCGCTCTATCTGCTCGGTCTATATCTGGGAAACCTGCGCGGAACGTTAAGTGCGGAAGAAGCAAAACATCACGCGCAGCAATTGGCGGAGTTGCCGGTAAAATTGGAACACCTGCTCAACGAGTCGGATGACATTGAGGAACTTTCCAAGGAGTTCTTTCGCTCAACTGACTTTCTCTACCTCGGGCGCGGCATCAATTTCCCTGTAGCTCTTGAAGGCGCCCTGAAACTAAAAGAAATTTCCTACATTCACGCGGAAGGCTATCCCGCGGGTGAGATGAAGCACGGTCCCAACGCTTTGATCGACGAACGCCTGCCGGTTCTCTTTATCAACACACGTGAAGAAGGCAACCGCTCGTCTGAGTTGCGCTATGAAAAGACGCATTCAAACATTGTCGAAGTCAAAGCCCGTGAAGGTATTGTCATATCGGTCTTAACTGAAGGCGACAGTATGTCATCTACCATGTCCGACTACGTCATCAACATTCCGGCTTCCAGCGATCTGCTGTCACCAATCCTCTCAATCATTCCGCTTCAGCTTCTGGCTTATCACATCGCCGTCCGCCGCGGCTGCGA
>JBGPYG010000347.1:0-4497 GCA_041493085.1 Pyrinomonadaceae bacterium
AGAGATGTCGATTTTTGTTGCGCCATCGGAGGGTTGTTGTAGGCTCCTGCTCACTGCGAGCCCATCAATGCGGGTTGAGAATTCGAGAGACTTAACTGGCAAGGGGCGAGAGCTTTCACTCTCACCCCCGGAGCCGGTCGTCGAAGGTGGCTTAGTTGCCCAGCGGAGGCCAAGTGGCGTTGGTGGTTGCCTCAGTGTGGTCGGCGGCAGCCGTGTCGCCAACTTTTCCGCGCAGGATGCCGTCTTCAGCAATAACGAAACTGCGATTGCCGGTGCGCGTAACCGCAGCCGTGTCCAGAGGAACAGCCGTGACATAGAAGGTGGACTGAACGCCAGCAGCCGCAGCTACTACGTTGCCAGCGGGACAAGCAATGGTGTAACCGCTCTTGCTGCCAGCACCGAGAACTGAGTCGACCAGATTCTGGCCAAGCAGATTGGCAAGTGTTCCAAAGGAGCCATTACCGGCAGTCGCCTGGTAAACAGCCTCGGAACTATGGATTGTGCGCATCGAAGACTGCGCTGAGCCTTCATTGGCAGCGCGCCTGGAAGCGAGCAGATTAGGGATGGCGATGGCGGCGATAATGCCGATGATCGCGACGACGATGAGGAGTTCTATCAGTGAGAAGCCCTCTTGGCGTTTGGTGTTCATTTTCATTCGTGCTCCTTAAGAGAGAAAGTGTTAAAGGTTTCTCGCGCCAACGGCTTCGTCCTGATGATGTAATGCCGCGCAGAGCGCGAAGTTGTCAGGCAGCTAAGTTACAAGGCCCGTGCCAGCGGCAGGAAATTAGAAAAGCTTGGGAAGTACTGGGTTTTTGGCTTAAAGGAGCGGTGTATTCAGGCAGCCATTCAGCTTAGTGACAAATTACGGCAGGACCGTAATGACGGATTACGTCAAAGGTGGATCAGGAAGCTCTGTGCGAAGGAGAACAGGGACTTTCAGCTTTCACCGGCACTAGCGGCAAATTCGGATTCATCATCCTCTCGGCGACGGGGCGATGGATCAGACGCGCGCCGGCGAGGTGTCGAGTCTCCGGTGCGGCGCTCGTCTCGCATTTGGGCTGTCAGACTCCGTATCCCATGTTTGTCCAACAGGTGGCGCAGCGATCGTACGGACAGCGCTAGCAATTCGGCCGCGTTTGTCTGATTGCCAGCATTGCGGCGCAGAGCTTCGAGAACGTAGGTCTTTTCCAGTTGGTCCAGATGGGCGGTGAGATTGAGGCCGGCTTCCGGAAACTCAAAAGACTCCGCAATGCGGAGCGGATTGTAGTTGGTAATCTTCTCAGGCAAACGCTCGGGTTGAATCGAGTCGGTGGTCTCCAGCGCTACCGCCCGCTCGATGGCGTGTTCGAGCTCGCGGACATTTCCGGGCCAGAGATACTGTTCCAGCAACCGCACCGCGGCTTCACTGATGGTCAAACTTCGACCGACTTCAGCCCCAAACTTTTCAACGAAGTGCTTTGCAAGTTCAGGGATGTCCTCGGTCCTTTCACGCAGCGAAGGAAGCTCAATAGGAATGACAGAGATGCGGTAGTACAGATCCTCGCGGAAGGTGCTGTCCTTGACCATGCTGCCGAGATCACGGTTGGTCGCGGCAATAACACGTGTATCGACTGTGGTCTCTTCGGTGGCGCCCACCGGGCGCAGCTTTCTTTCCTGCAATACGCGCAAGAGTTTTACCTGCATAGCGGGAGACATCTCGCCGATCTCATCCAGGAAAACCGTGCCCGTGTTAGCGGCCTCAAAGAGTCCTTTGCGATTCGTGTTAGCTCCCGTGAACGAGCCTTTCACGTAACCAAAAAGCTCCGACTCCAGCAATGTCTCGGTGAAGGCGCCGCAGTTAATCGAGACGAACGGTTTCTCGGCACGTGGGCCGAGGTCATGGATGGCCCGCGCCACCAGCTCCTTTCCTGTTCCTGATTCGCCTGTGACCAGTACGGTCGACTGCACCTGCGCTACCGTCTCGATCATCTGGTAGAGCGCTTGCATCCTGGGGGATCTGCCGATGATGTTATTGAGTTTGCCGCGCGTACGCTGGCCGTGAATTAATGCTTTGTTCTCCTCGAGCAGCGCCTCCTTCTCCTTGATTAAGGATATCTTTTCCAAAGCGCGCGCGACTGTCTCCTTCAGCAAATCGTTGTCGAAAGGTTTCTGAACGAAATCATATGCACCCAGCAGAAAAGCTTCGCGAGCGCTGTCAACATTCGCAAAGGCCGTCATCATTACCACTTCGACATCGGGCAACAGTTCGCGCGCCGCACGCAGCAGCTCGATACCATTCATGTCGGGCATGCGCACGTCGGAAATGATTAGGTCAGAAGGTTCAGCGCGTAACAGCTCCATGGCCTCGCGACCATTTCCGGCAGCGCGGAGAGCGTGGCCCTCGCGCTGAAAAAGATGCGTCAGGAACTGACGCATTCCTAATTCATCATCAACTATTAGAAGATTGGCCATAGAAAACAGAATACAGAAGTCAGAAGTCAGAAGTCAGAATCAAGAGCTCGCGTCGGATCAATACTCGTTACAATGAAAAATGCGTGTGCTGAAAATTGTTTCATAGTCAGGTTGTCGTTTCGCCTTGCCGTGCTTCTGACTCCTGAGTCCTGACAGGTAACTCCTTCTCCGCGTCCGCCGGCAATTCAATTGTGATGGTCGTTCCTTTTCCCTCCCGGCTACGCACGTTGATTGTACCACCATGATCGCGAATGATTTGATAGACAATTGAAAGCCCCAGTCCAGTTCCTCCAGTAGTCGAGGAAAAAGGCTCAAAGAGATGTTCCACTTGTTCCGGTGTCATTCCCCGTCCAGTGTCAGAAAAACCAATTCTTAAGCGATTTTGTGAATGCCTCTCCACTCCAGCCCGTAGAGTGCCGCCGCCAGGCATCGCCTGCAAGGCGTTGCGTGCAAGGTTCCAGAAAACCTGCTGGAGTTGTTCCGAATCGGCATTTATCAGAACGGGATGTGCGGGCACTTCCTCTTTGATTATTTTACCGTCGCCTATTTCCGCGCTATTGCGCAGCAGGGTAAATGTCTGTCTCAGTAATTCTCCGACGTCAACTTTCGACTGAATGATTGAACGCGGGCGCGCATAATTCAGAAAATCGCTGATGATTCTGTTCAAGCGATCCGACTCCCGCAGAATGATCGCCATCAGTTCCGTTTGCGAGGATTCGCCTTCCATGTCCGCTCGCAGCATTTGAATCGACCCACGCATCGCCGCCAGAGGATTGCGGATCTCGTGGGCGATTGACGCGGCCATCCGGCCAATTGCGGCGAGCCGGTCCTGGCGTCGCGAGGTCTCCTCCAGAGCACGAATCTGGGTGAGATCCTGAAAAGTAATTACGGTGCCCGTGGTCTCGCCGGTCTCAGAGAACAGAGGGGAGACACTGAAACCAAGCCGTAGTCGCAACCCATCCGCAGTTAGGCAGGCGGCTTCAGACCGCGGGCTAGCTTCTCCGGCTCGGGCGGTATTCATTGAGTCGTCGATGATCGCCTTGATCTCGCCGAAGAAGATCGAGGCATCCTGGCCGCGAACGTCTGCTACGTTGTAGCCCGTGATTTCTTCGGCGGCTGCGTTGAAGGTATAAATGCGCCCTTGCAAATCGGTGGTGACGACTCCCGAACGAATTGACTCCACAATCCTCTCATGCAGCGCGCGCAAGGTCGCCAGCGACTGGGTGGCCGCCCGCAAGCGCACATCGGAACGGGTTTGGCGTTCAGCCAGGCGGGCAGATAGCAGTCCCACAACCAGGAAAGCAATGTCGAAAAGGCCGATGGACTGGAAAGTCTGCGCCCGGCCAGCGCCGAGCAAATCCCTCATTGGTGGCCGGCCAATGCCACTCAGGACGGCGAGTGCGCTGGCGGTGAACGCTACGGCGCACCCTAACGAGATCACGATGGCGTCTCGCGGACTGAGAAACAGACTTGAAGCAGCAATAACTACTATGTAGACCGCGATGTAGGGCGAATGAATGACGTCCGTGGTCCAGACCAACCAGGTCACCAGCAGTATGTCAATGACAAACTGTAGGCGTGCCTGAAAAAGAAGCGCTTTGGAAAAGCGGCGAGCGAGCGCGTAAATGACGGTGAGACCGCAAACAATGATGAGAGGCCGTAACGTTGCCGCCGGCGACTGCGCGCTGCTTCCGTGATTCCAGATCGCGCGCGCGCCGAAGAGGAACTGTGCCGCGGCGACGCGCCCGAGGATCAGCCACCAAAGCTTCTGCCCAAGCGAGTACCTTCGTCCTATAGGGTCTTCCAGGCGCATCGTTAGCAAGCCTACCACAGAGCGCTTGCACTTTCCGCAAAGAAGAATAGGGAGGCCATTAGGGCCTCCCTACTAGTTTCCGGCATGAAGAGCTACCGCCCAATGGTTGTCGTTTGAACTCAGTGACCGCCGTTGGACAGTTTTCCAATCAGTGTGAACAGCGGCAGGTACATGGCGATCACGATCGAGCCGATCGTAACGCCGAGGAAGGCGATCAGAATAGGCTCAATGAG
>JBGPYG010000169.1:0-7750 GCA_041493085.1 Pyrinomonadaceae bacterium
AAGGAACGGGCCGATTTCAGCGAAGCGCTCGATGGCCGGGAAGAGTGCATCCGTTTCTCGCCGCGTAAGTCCCAGCAGGGTAGCATTCATGTAAACGTTTTCGACGCCCGTAAACTCCGGATCGAAGCCTGCGCCCAATTCGAGCAGGGCTGCGATTCGTCCCTCATGCCAAACGTCACCGTGTGTGGGCGCGAGGGTGCCCGAGATAATCTGCAAGAGCGTTGACTTGCCGCAACCGTTAGGTCCGACAATTCCGACGGTCGTCCCCGACTCGATCTCGAAGTCGACATCGCGCAGCGCCCAGAATTCCTTGTGCCGGCGCATTAGTCCGCGCGTGAGCGATTCCTTCAGGCGATCGCCCGGGCGCTCGTAGATGCGGTATTGCTTCGAAACTTTTTCCACGCGCAGGGCTACGGTCATATGAGGCAATGTAGCAGAAGTGAGCAGAGAGAAGCCACAGCAGAAAAGACTCTCAAGTACTCACTGAAAACCAATCCTGCCTATCCGACATTGGCTCCGAACCGAGGGATAACTTTCGTTTCGCAGTCGGAAAATAGAGCCGCCAGACCCGCCTGGAATCTCATCGCGGTGGAAATGACGAAGTTGGGTCGCCATTCGGATTGTTACCCAGAATAGTGTTGTTTCGAGACGAGATGATTTCTCCCTTGCCACAACCGGGAGCCGAAACAGCAGATTGATGCCTGAGTCCGCCAGACCTATTGCCGGTAACACTGACGTTCGAGATGAGCACGGTCGCCTGTCCCGACCCGCTGCAGCCTCCGGCCTGGATTCCCACGCGATTGTTCGCGATCACTGAGCGCTCAACATTCACTTGAGCCGGAGCGCTGGAATCTGACACCACGAATAATCCGATCCGCAGGCTTCCGGTCATGGTGCTATTACTGATCGAAACTTTGCTATTGCCTTGAGCAAGGACGCCGTTTGAGTTTCCATCCGTTCTGGTGTTGTCAATCGAGGCGAAGGCGGGCCCGGCGGCAGATTTGATAATGATGCCTGCCTGTGCTTCCGCGGTGCCGTTGTTAATGATGATCGAGTCTCGCACGAAAAGAGCGCCACCGTTTGCCGGCTCGAAGTCGATGCCGTTAATCGAGAAATTCTTAATCAAACACTCGATTACGTAAACCGCCCGGGCCGCGACGACCTTGATGCCACTATTTCCTGACTGGCCCTGGGCGAGCATTGCCGTAATCGACAAGTGCCGCAGTATGACGACGTCGTTTGTGCCGGCATTAACGATTACTCCGGTCACGGTGCCAGTCGCGAGGGCGCTTGCCACGACTCCACCGCCATCGATAGTGACGGCCTTGTCGATAGTAAATGATCCGAAGCCGCCAGTGTCGAGTACATCGATTTCGCCACCTGGATTGGTTTTTGTAAGGGCCCCGGCGAACGTTTTGCAGGGCGTAACTCGCCGACAATTATTCGCGTCATCGCCGACTCCCGAGACGAATGTGCGGTTTTCCTGCGCGCGCGCCACCGACATAGCCACAAAGAGAAGGGCGATGCCGGCGAGCGATCTTCTTGCCCAATCAAATTTGCTCATTAGAGTTTCCTTTCTATTGAAGCGGCTTGGGTTGAGGCGGGCTTCTTATCAGGAAATGATGCACAAAGCAATTCACAAGATGCAATCACTCTCCACCTGCTCCGGCGCCACGCCTCGGGCAATGGCGGAACTCTAAGCTTGAGTAACTGACTGTCAAGGTTTGTTTGCCTTGGAAGCAACGATGAATAGCCAGACTGGCATCGTCGTAACCGTTAATTTTTCTTGGGCTTATGGCCGCTTGCGGTTAGCCTGCTCTCTGCGTAAAATGTCGATTCTTTTTAACGCCGGGTTGACGGAACGAAATCTTTTGCCCGCGCATTGCTGCTGCTCGCTCCCCGGGGGCATCTAATCTGCTCTTATCTGCGTCTTTATCTCGGAGGATTTTGTGAAGCTAGTTTTTCGCGCTCAATGCGCTATTGCCGCGCTTATGTTGGTCTTTGGCGCATTTTCTTATGCGCAGGGACAGACAGCCAGCGCCACGCCTGATCCAGTCGTGGCTCAATTGACCTCGAGTCCAGCGGGTTTTTATTCTTTTGCGGGCGACATCACTGCCAATGGCCGCTTCGTGGTCTTCGAGTCAAATGGAGATGTAGCCACAGAGAAAGTACCTTCGAAGAACCCAGACGGAACCTTGAATCCCAATGCGCGAAACAATGAAGACGGCAACCGCGAGATCTTTCTAATTGACTATGCCCAACGACGCATCTTTCAATTAACCAATACCAAGAACGTTCAGAAGCCGCCTGCTACTCCGTCACCGACACCGACACCGACAGCAACTCCGACACCAACTCCGGGTGCGACTCCTACTCCAACACCGGTGCCAACGCCTCCCGATCTTAGTCTGGTAAAGATTGAGATCAGCAATAACCACCCGATGATTAGTTTTGAACCGGCGCTCGTCGGAGGCAAGCGGATCTACACGATAGTCTTTAGTTCCAACGCGCCCGATCCGGGAAATTTTGATGGCACAGACAGCGCGGCCCTTGATGCCGATGGCAATCAGGAAATCTGGATTTACCAGCTACCAGAGATCGATGACACTTTCGATCTCTCCAGCGGTGACGACGTCCTACCGACAGATCTGACGGGTACGTTCAGGCAAGTAACAAATACAACACCCAGCCGTCCGCTGCGAACCGGAGATAACCCCCCGGATGTGGTTGACGACAATCGCGAGGCGACCATCAGCGATGACGGAAAAACACTAGCGTTTATTTCGACCCGCGATTTGGTTCCAACCGGCAATGCAGACCTAAATCCGGAGCTTTTCTTTTGTCGCACTACGGGCGGGTTCGCTCCCGGGACAAACACTTACGTTCAAGGGACAAACACTCGAGACACGACACCGGGCATCAGCAATACCCTTCAGCAAAACCCTTCTTTGTCTGCCAACGGCTCGGTGGTGGCATTTATGTCTCGGGCAAATCTGGCTGGCAGCAATGACGATGGGAACGCTGAAGTTTACGTAGCAGACTTTACTGGCTCAGGCTTGAACAATATTCGACAGATTACCAAGACTAAAGCAGACACCGGAGCCAATGCCGGAGTCACTTTGAACCTCCTGAGCTCCGGACGACGTTTGAGTCGCGACGGGGCGTTTGTCGCCTATGAGTCGAGGGCTGAAGACCCCACAGCCAACAGCGCCACAAACACCGCGTTCCTGGCCGTCTTTGTTTCCAAGACTTCGGATGGCACAGCCAAGCTGGTCGCGCTGCGCGCGCTGGATTCCCCCGGCGACGTCATCCATTTCCCGACCTTCACGGAATACGACAGTTCGCTCTCGCCGCACAGCCTGGTATTTGCTTCGGCCCTAAACTTCAAGGCGGACGGAACGTTTCCCCCCGCGGCCGAGGACAGCACGGGTTTGAATTCTGTGCCATCAGGATCGGTCCGCCCGAACCAAATATTCGCGACGCAGGTTCCGGTAACTTCTGCCAATACGTTTACAAGGTTAACAAAGAACCCGATACTTCCGTTTGTTGCGGGCATTCGCCCGTTGGCGAGCAACACGCTCAAACGAATGACCTTCAGCCTGGCAGCAGTAGAGCTCGGCGGCGGCAATAGCGACAATTCCTCTGAAATTTTTTATTTGCTGACTCCACCGGTAACAACGGAGTCATCTGCCGCTTTGTCCTTCTTCACCGGCGCAAGCAACATGGGGCCGTTAGCGAGCGCGAACCCAGCCGCGAGCCCAACACCAACGCCGACTCCGACTCCAAGTCCCGGAGACCCCGCGGGGCTCGCGCCGGGTGAGTTGAGTATTGTTAAGTCGACAGCGGCGCTGGCTACTTCAGACAAGAGTGCCGTGGGCGGTTCAGAAACCGCACGCAGCCCAATACTTCCCGTGGAACTCAATGGCGTCTCGGTTTCCGTGTATGGCGCGGCCGCCGGACTCTATTTCGTAGGAGACTCACCGGCGGAAGGGATCAACTTCGTAATGCCGGTTGGCTTGTCGGGGGGGGTAGCGACGGTAGTTGTTAACGACCAAAGAAATAACAGCGGAACAGTCTTTCGCGGCTTCGTTCAGATAGTGGCTTCTCAACCTGACATCTTTACTTCCACTAACGATGCCGGCGGAACCGCGCAGGTTTGTAATGTTACCGCCACCGGTATGTCTGGGTCTGGATGCATAGTGGGGCCTTTCCAGGTGACCTCGGCCGACAGCACGGGTACGCAGGTGCCGACCAAGCTCGAGATCTGGGTAACTGGAACGCGCCTCGCCCTGAACACCGAGACAAAGGTCTCATTTGTTTCGGGCACGACCACGACCGATATCGTTCCTCTTTCGGTTCTTCCTAACACGAACATGTTTGGCTTCGATCTCATAACGATAACTCTGCCGGCGACGCTTGCAGGAACCGCGCCGGTTGATTACAAGATTATTGTGACTGTCACCAGGAGCGCCGTGCCATTTACGAGTAGGCCGGAGGCAACTGCATCTCAGGTCACAATCATTCCCTAGCAGTCCTCCTGGCGGGAGCGTCTCCCAATTCAGTTACTAAACCCGTACGTCCCCTGACGTGCGGGTTGCTTTTTTGGCAGAAGAAACAACTTGAAGGTGGTACTATCTCCGAGCAGTTCTCCCTGCAAGGCGCCCTGGCGCCGACAACGTTCCCATAGGTTTTTAATCAGATCACTAATGCGACGTCCAAATCCGATCCTGGCGTTAATGGCGGTGCTGGCTTGTGTTGTGTCGAGCCAGCCATCTTCGTTTGATCTGCCCGCTGCTGCCCGGGAACTACAAATAAAGTGGCCAACTAAAAGCATCCAGGTTGCGCTTTCAACGTCGCTGACCTCGCCTTCGCCCGCTATCAATCCGGAAAGCGACGTGCTCGGCGCAGTGCGGCGTGCGCTGGCGAGTTGGTCTCGCGCGGCCGATGTCACGTTTGTCGAAGTCTCTTCGAAGTTGCAGTCCGTTAGCCCGACCACCGGTGGCGACGGCGTAAGTCTAATTACTGTTGCCGGGACCACAGAGAACCTTGCACTGTTCGGTGAGGGAAATACTACGGCTCGCACGCGCGTCTTTTTCGATCCGGACACGGGTGAGATCAGCGAAGCGGATATCGTTATCAATCCCTACCCTTATTCGGAAGCGGGAACGCCGCTGCAATTTTCAACCGATGGCACGCCGGGTACTTACGATCTCGAATCGACGTTGGCTCATGAGATAGGACATCTCCTGGGTCTGAGTCATTCGCACGTGATCGGCGCAACCATGCAGGCATCCCAGGCACTCAATGGAACCTACAGCCTGCCCGCGATCACCGAGCGCACGCTGAGCGAAGCTGACCAGACAGCCGTTCGTAGCCTTTATGGACCGCGGGACAAAACGGGTTCGATCGAAGGTAGAATTCTGAATAGTGTCGACCAAAACCTGGTGCCGGCGGCTGCCGCTCACGTTTGGATTGAAGACCTGGAGACCGGTAGGGTCCTGGCAAGTAGTCTCACCAACGCAAGTGGGAGGTTTAGCATCAGCAGTGTTCCTCCTGGTAGCTACCGAGCAATGGTCGAGTATCTCGACGGGCCCGCCAGTGAAGCCGCAGCGCTCACGGCTGCAAGTGATCGCAAACCGCCCGGACACCAGCGAGCGTTTCGCAGCGTGGAGATCAGTCGCCGCCTGCGCATCGCAGCCGACAAGACTACAGCGCTGAATTATGTTCTGGTGCCGCCGCAGAATTCGCCGCCCGCTTTGAATCCTCGCTTTATCGGAATCAACGGCGACCTCTCAACTGTGCCAGTGCCCGTTGCAGCCGGTAGGAAAATTACTATTTACCTCGGAGGCGAGGGAGTTGATCAGATACCGGGCAGTGGCCTCGTCGTCAGTTCCCCCTTCATTACAGTTGACCCTGCAAGTTTGACCTTGCAGCAGTTCCGCAATGACACTCCCGTTATTAGTTTTGAGGTGTCAATCGCGGCGAATGCGCCCCCCGGAGACTACAGCATCCGGTTGCAATCAAACTCCGGTGAGCTCGCGTATCTCGTCGGCGGGATAAAAGTAGATCCAGCCTATTAACAACCCATCGCCAACCTCAAACGACGATTTGGCTGGTGGGTCAGTTTGTCGTTGGCGAAGCTTGCGCTCTTACAGAACCGAGCGCGGTAGCGCCGGATGCTAGAGTCAACTTCGGTCATGACGCTAGACAATCCGAGGAATGACGGAAACCTTGTTTTCTTTGCAAAGTGAACTTTATCCAATTTACGCTCGCATCCCTGAACTGCCGCGTGTGGTGGTGCAACCTGCTTAGTACGGAGATTGAGTCCCGCATCCGGCGCTACCGCGCTCGGTTCTGTAAAGCAATCGACCTCGCTAACTCCAAACTAAACCACCACCACGATTCCCATCCCGCTTGTAAGCTATTGTTATCTAACCTACATTTAACCTCGATAGGTCAGAATCGCCAATCGCTTTTAGAAAGTTATGACGCTCCGGTTTTCATTAGCAGTAGCGTCAATTCTAGTTTCCCTGTATGAAGCGCAAGTTACTTGACTACTTGAGATGTCCTTCGTGCGCCGGTGCAATCCTGCTGGCATCAGTAGCGCGTACCGAAGATGCTGAGATCATGGAAGGCCAACTCGCTTGCGACTCCTGTCAGCGCAGTTTTCCAATTGTTCGCGGCATCCCGCGATTCGCCATGCCGGAAAAAGTCTCGGTCGATAAAGCGGCCACCGCGGAGAACTTTGGTTGGCAGTGGCAACATTTTGTGCAGAGCGATGAGCTTTACGCCGATCAGTTTCTGGGTTGGATCGCGCCGGTTCGTCCTGAGTTTTTTCAGGATAAGGTTGTGCTGGAAGGCGGCTGCGGAAAAGGTCGCCACACGCAACTCGCCGCGGGTTGGGGTGCGCGCGATGTAATAGGCGTGGATCTAAGCGACGCAGTGGAAACTGCTTTTACCGCAACCCGGACGCTGGACAACGCGCACATCGTTCAGGCCGACATTTATCAGCTGCCCTTCGCCCGCGTGTTTGACTATGCATTCTCTGTTGGCGTGCTGCATCACTTGCCTGATCCGCAGGCAGGCTTCCGTTCGCTGGCGTCGCAAGTGAAAGCTGGGGGTCACCTTTCGGCGTGGGTTTACGGCGCGGAGAATAACGAATGGATTACTCGCTTCATCGATCCGCTGCGGCAGAAATTCAGTTCGCGCATGGATCGCCGGGCCTTGTTGCATCTTTCAAAGTTGCCGACGGCTCTGATGTATCTGGCGACAAAACTGATTTACGGCCCGCTGAACCGCGCCAACGGTGGCTCCCGGCTGGCGCGTCATCTTTTCTATAACGACTACCTGAATGCGATTTCGCAGTTTGGTTGGCGCGAACAACATACGATTGTCTTCGATCACCTGGTGGCGCCGACGTCGCATTACATCCCCCGAGAGGATTTTGAAGAGTGGTGGCGCGAGATTGATGCTAAGGACGTGATAGTAGGTTGGCACAACAAGAATAGCTGGCGCGGCTTTGGGCGAATTCAAAACGAGCTTTGAACTTTGAGCTTTGGTCTTAGGCCTTTGGACTTTGGTCTTTGGGCTTTGTATTTTTCTCCTTGTTTCCAAGAACGTTGCCTTAAGACTTGGCTCAAAGACCAAGACCAAAGTCCAGACCTCTTCAAACGCTTTCTGTACTATTCAGTATTCACCATTTACTATTCACCCGCTCATGATTTCCGCTCAAACAGCACGGCGCGCAGTG
>JBGPYG010000269.1:0-5784 GCA_041493085.1 Pyrinomonadaceae bacterium
ATGTTCGTGAAGCGCCTCCCCCACGGCGGCCTTGAGCATATCTTTCAATTTTGCTTCGTCAATTGATGTCGCCATAAGCCCTCCTGCGAAACTAAAGTAGCACTAGGCACAGGGAAAAGAAAAAACTCGCTCCACTGACAAAACCAACCCGCTCGCTACCGCTCCCGGTTCTGATAAACCCGAGCTATTGCGCCTTGTACAAGCCGGGGAGTTGCTTACGCAGGTTCTCGACCTTCGGGAGATCGTTGATGACGATGTAGGGCTCATCCGGATGATTGACGAGGTAGTCCTGGTGATAGGCCTCGGCTTCGTTGAAAGCTTGGAGGGCGGCGACTTGAGTCACGATGGGCCGCGCAAACACCTTGGCTCGGTTTAGTTGATCGATATAGGCTTGCGCGATGCGCTTTTGCTCTTCGTTCGAGTAGAAGATCGCCGAGCGATACTGCGTGCCGGTATCCGGACCTTGGCGATTCAGTTCAGTCGGATCATGGGCCACCGAAAAGAATACCTTGAGAAGCTGACCATAAGAGATTTGGGATGGATCATAAATGATGCGGACCGATTCGGCGTGGGCCGTCCCACCCGAGCCGACTTTCTCATACTGGGCGGTAGCGGGTGAGCCGCCCGAATATCCTGATCTCACGTCACTGACTCCTTTGACGTGTTCGAAGACGGCTTCCACGCCCCAAAAGCAGCCTCCAGCAAGCACGGCGGTCTGCTCGCCCCTGGCGCTCGTGAGCGGTGCATCCAGAGCTGGGTCCGGGATCGCTGTGGCAGAAGCGGTGACGGCACTGCAAGCCACCATCGTAATGACAATGAGAAAAATAACAGCGCTCAAAAGAAAGTATCTATACATGATTTGTGATTCCCCCTGACCTACTATACGCACATTATCTGCTAATTGGATTTGATAGCGAAGTAAACAGTAAAACAGCAGACAGCAAACGGTAGTGTCTTAGTTTGAGGTCTTCTCTGTGCAACCTTTGTGTCCTCTGTGTCTCTGTGGTGAATAAGCACCCGACAACAGCGATTAGCAATCACCAATTAGCAATCAGTAGGAACGAAAGCGCCAACCGCGGGCGGAAATGAATTTGCATTTGCAACCTGCTGGGTTGCGAGAAAGTAGCCGGAGGTCGGAAGGCAGTGCAGACCTCCGGTAGCAATTTGTAGGCGACAGCACCCTGAAAAGGGGTGCCAGATACGTCCACAAAAGACCTCTTCAATGCTTTGAGACAGCCGAACGTTTTTGAAGACGTAATGCATTTCGCAGTTCGTCCATTCTGCTGGCACCCCTTCTCAGGGTGCTCAATCATTTTTCTAAAACGGACCCGGTGGTCTGCGCTACGCTCCGACCACCGGCTACTCTCTGGCAGCCCTTCGGGCTGGAGAGCCGATGCGCAGCCCTTCGGGATGGGAAGCCGATGAATTTGTCGGGCGAGTTCACGACTTCGGAACTGGCCTACGCTTCTTAGGATATATCGCTTTTACTGTCGAGATGACGCCATCGATGTTCTTGGGTGCGGTTTCGCCGAGCTTGCGTGCATCATCAAGCGCAACCTTCCGGGCGCGACGTATGTAGGCACGAATCTCCGGTCGCGCCAGATCGGCCGGAGTCTTGATGGAGATGTGGCGGATTTGATTGCCGTTACCCTTGAGAATTCCAAGTGGATCGTCGAGCGTGGCGCCGTGGTTGAAACCGAGATTTACATGTTTCGTGTAGACCGCAACGTGGAAGATGCCGTCCCGCAGACGATCTGACGAACCGTAGCCGATGGCAACCGCGCTGGAAGCGTCGTAAATGTTCTCATAACACGGCGCCATCTCCTCGAGCACGAGCGAACGCAGCTTCAAGGCAAGATCCTGAATCGCGCGATCATACGGCTTGAGAAACTTAACGAGCGCTGCTGGTGGGGGATGACGAGGCATATTGACGTTTTATCCCAACTGGATTTCGGGCGGGACCTCGGGATTCATTAACGATGCGCCACCATCCGCGTAAATCACTTGGCCCGTTATCCACCCGGCCTCTTCAGTGCAAAACAGCGCGACAACCTTGCCGATATCTTCGGGCGTTCCCAGGCGTCGCATGGGAGTCCAACCGCTTATGTGCCAGTTTCTGATTAGATCTTGAGCCTGCTCTGGAAGCGTGTTCAATACACTGTCCTCGGTCCATCCAGGGCTGATTGCGTTCACCGTGATGCCACGTTTAGCCAGCGCCACTGCGAAGTAACGTACCAGCGATTCAAGCGCTGCCTTTGCTGAACCCATCCCGGCCCAGGATTGCAGTCCACCGGTACGGCTGCCCTGCGCGTAGGTGAGAGCGAAAATTCTCCCGCCCGCGCCCATCAGAGGTGCGGCTTGGCGAACTCCAACCAGGAATGCTTTCGCCTGCGAGTCGAAGGCAGTGTCCCATTGTTCCAGGCTAACCTCCATGGGCGGCTGAAAAAATGCAGGTATCTCCGGTCGCGCGTTGCTTACGAAGATATCAAGCTTGCCAAATTCGCTTTGTACCTTGCGGAAGAGCGTCTCAATCTCTTCAGGCCGCGAAACATCAGCCTGAACCACAAAGCCGTCAGAGCCAAGCTTGCGGATTTCCGCCAGCGTATCTTTGGCGGCTGCCTCATTTTGGTAATAGTGGACAGCTACTCTGACGTTATTGGCCGCCAGCTTAAGGGCAATTCCTCTTCCAATGCCCCGCGAACTGCCGGTAATCAAAGCATGTTTATGTTGAAGCGACATATCAACCTCCGGATGTGTAGTCTAAGGACCGAATTTGAACCGTCGAGGGACAAGTACAGGAGAAGGAACTTCTCAATGAAGAAGCGCGCTCATCCCGCCAGCGCGGGAAAAATATCCAGTACTGTCGAAGGGGTACATGGGAAACACAAATGCTCGCCGGCAAACAACGGCAATCTTGCGAGGGATTGGGCGCTAATAATACTTCTGAGTCTTACTTGAACACCAGAAAAATAGTAAGCAGTGAGCAGTAAGCAGTGAGCAGTAAGCAGTAAGCAGTGAGCAGTAAGCAGTATGTGTAAGCAGATAACCTAGACTGCGACAGGCAGCTCCTCCAAGCCGCGGATGATCAGGCTCTTGCGCCAACGCAAATCTTCGGGCGTTTGCGCCAGGCGCAAGTTGGGGAAGCGGCGGAATAGTGTCGTCAATGCGATCTGACCTTCCAGGCGCGCGAGGGGAGCGCCGAGACAGAAGTGTGCGCCCTGCCCAAAAGCAACGTGCTTGTTGGGCTGGCGCGTAATGTCGAAAGTTTCCGGATCGGGAAACTGAGTCTCGTCGTGATTGGCCGACCCAATCACCGCGACCACCAGATCTCCCTGCGAGATGTTCACCGAATCAATCGCCATGTCCTCACGCGCAAAGCGTTGGGATGCCATATCCAATGGGCTCGTGTAGCGAAGCAGTTCTTCGATTGCAGACTGGACCAGCGTTGGGTCTTGCACCAGCCGCTGACGTTGCTCGGGATGTTCGATTAGTGTTAGTGCGCCAGTGCCAATCAGATTTACGGTTGTTTCATAACCAGCAACCAGCAGCAAAGCAATGGTCGCGACCAGCTCCGGTTCACTCAGTTTGTCTCCCGCCTCCTCTGCCTGCACCAGCGCGGTGATCAAGTCATCGCGCGGGTCGCGGCGCCGCTCCGCCACCAACTTGCGAATACGGCTGATCAGCAATCTCTGGTCCGGTATAGAACGCACGACGTCGAAAATATTCGACGCTGAAAAAGTGCTGCGCGACAAGCCATGCAAACGGTTACGAATCTCTGATGGTATCCCCAGTAACTCAGCGATGACCGTAAGCGGTAAGGGTAAGGCGTAGCCGTTCATAAGCTCCAGGCGGCCGTTGGTCTCCAGTTCATCCAGCAGTTCGTCGCAGACGCTTTGGATTCGTGAACGCAGTCGCTCGATCAAATGCGGCGTAAACGCCTTGTGCACGAGAGTGCGCAGCCTCAAGTGGTCCGGGCCATCCTGGTTGAGCATGTGGTGCGTGATCGCGCCGGCAAAGCGATGCACCCAGCGCGTCCGCGGCAGCCAATCCTTCAACAAGCGCTCGTCCTTCAGCAGCGCGCACACGTCGGTGTAACGAGTGACGAGCCAAGTGGGCTGCCGGAGGAGCACGGTGGGACACACTGGCGCTTCGGCGCGCAAGCGCGCGTAAAGCGGATAGGGGTTGGCCTTGAAGCTTGGGCGGGCGAGATCGTCCACCTTGATTTGATCCATGGGATTGTCAGCTCAACTAAGTGAAAGGCTAAATCAGAACCGGGAGCGGTAGCGACTGGCGATAGGGCAACTTGAATGTCGGTATCTCTTGTCCATAGGTTCTGATGGTTTGAGTGTTGGGCCGGTCGCTACTACCACCCACGCGGGCTGCCCGCGCGGGGACCCCGGTCCGCTCCCGGTTCTGATGAGTTTCGCTCTCGCCACTTCAACCTGCGGAATACAACTTAACTATGCGTTCAATTGCACGGTTGCACACTGCGCAAAAGTGGTTAGAACGCGTGAACATGATGCAGTCTATTTCGGGCCGGTAGTAGCCCTTCGCTTCATAGATTGCCCCTTCAAATGCGCCGACGTGGCCCGCATACTTTTCGCGCGCAAACAGATCCTGTTCAAACTTCAACTCCTCGCGAAAGAGCGCGTCCATTTCACTCTCCGGACGCTTGTCTTTGCGCAGTTGTGCACGCCGCTTTTGAATCTCACGTGAGTAGTTTTCAAAAGCGTCCTTGTTCCAGGGAGTCGGGATTGGCATTCCGGGTGTGACCAGATTGCCCCATTTAAGCTTAAGCGGATCCAACAGCGCCGTGGCGTTTGGTTCCCACGGCTCGACTCGCTCAGTAGCGGCCGCGTACGCGACCGACGAAGTGTAGTACTCGTCGGCGAGGCCGGCGAAGTGGTGGCCAAACTCGTGGACGAAAACGTAATTCGCGAAGGCGTTGTCCGCGGCCACGGTGCTGTAGAGATTGAAAATTCCGCCGCCGCCATAGGTGCGACTGTTTGCGAGTATCTCGATGAACTCGTAAGGAGCAAACTGCGCGACCTTGCGGAGCGCGTGATTATCAAAAGTGAGCACGTAGCGTTCTGAACCGAAAGCGTCGTAGGTCGCGCCCACGGGCGAATCGCGATAGATACCGGTGGATGGCCGGGAGATTCCACTCTCGGAAGCGGGTGGACACAGCGCCCAAACGTTGAAGTCTTTCCTGTGCTCCTTGAATGGAGAGGTCGCGAACAATACTTCAGTTAGCCGGCGGGCGTCGGCTTCAAACTTCTTCAGCTCCCGCGCGGTATAGCCATCACCGAGGATTACAAAATCAACCTTCGTCGCCGGATCGCCCATCTTTTGTATCGCGATCAGGCGCGCCGGCGCCGGCACCCTGGAACGATCGACAAAAATATCTTTCGGATTGAGCGAGGTAGACCAGATATCACGCCAGGCATTGTTCGCGTCGCGCTTCTTCAAGAAGATGTCAACGGGACCGTCGGGCGCAGGGAAGCGCAGCGACTCGCTGAAGGTGCGCATCATCGTCGCGGCTTCGTCGGTCGTTTCCCACTCGCCGAAGATGGAAGCAAAGCCACGTGAGTAAAGGACGCGCTGCGTCTTCAGATCGCGAACTTCGAAAAAGTATTTACCGAGGTTCGTGTCGTCGATCGTCTTGTTCATGTCGCCGGGCCAGGGAAGTGGCTCGATGACGATGCGGTCGACACTGAACACTTCCTGCTTCGAATTGCCGGTGTGGTAGTAGTCGAGCCGCATCGTTTGCGGCGCGGCAAAGGC
>JBGPYG010000350.1:0-4477 GCA_041493085.1 Pyrinomonadaceae bacterium
AGCACAAGCTTAATCCTTCAACATTAAAGCGGCGTTACTGCCAAACAGGTGCAACTACTCGGGGTGCTTTTGAGCCGCGGCACAAGAATAGCAGTGGAGCAAGGCAGCTACCGGCAACTAATACTTTGAAAACGGTTGAGCTGCTACTGGTAAGAAGCAATCTCCCAGGACTACTTGCTTACTACAAAGTTTGAGGTCGAGGTAATTCGACCAATGCCCAAAGGGCAAGAGGAGAAGAAATGAAAAAGGAACTTCTTAAAGGGTTCACGATGTTGATGCTGATAGTTGTGATCGCGCTAGCAACCGCTGTCGCTTCAGCCAATGCACAGTCGTCCAACAAAGTGGTCGCGGACGTTCCCTTTGAATTCAGTGTCGGCTACAAAACGTTGCCGGCCGGCGAGTACAGTGTGAAAGCAGTGGTCACCGCGGGCGACGCACTGATGATCCAAAGCGCTGATGGAAAGACCTTAGCCCTTCGCCTGAGTGAAGCAACTGAACGGATGAAAAATAAGACGCATCCCCGTTTGGTGTTTCATCGCTATGGCGAGCGGTATTTCCTTGCGGAAGTTTGGACTGGCTCGGACAACATCGGACGACAACTATTGAAGTCGCAGGAAGAGCGTGCGATTGAACGCGAACTTGCGAGTATTTCATCGAAGAGCGAGACCGTCGAAATAGTAGCGGTGCTTCGCTAACCGAAACCTCCCCACGCAACGGCTGGCGAGCGCCCGCTCACCGGTTGTTAGAAACCAGAACGGCAACCCAACGCCCCCGGGTTGCCTTTTTGGTTTGTATGTGTCCAAAGTCCAAAGTCTGCTTGGCCAACACAGGCTTTTCCCTAGTTAGGCCAATGGCCAATGTCCGCCTGGTCACAAGACTTTGGACTTTGGACAGTGGACTACTACCAGGCGATCTTCCAATTGTTCGATGGCTCCGTCGGAATGGTTTTGTGGCGCTCAACCCAGTCGATGATCAACTCCCGAATCTCTGCGCTCGACCGGTAGACTACCGGCGCACCTTTGTACATCGTGTACCCACCGCCGCCATTCACGCGGTAGTTGTTGGTCGCGAGCCGAAGCTTTTTAGTCGGCGCCAGTGGCTGTTCCTGGAATTGAAGATTCTCAATTCGCTGGCCGATAGGTTTCGCGATATTCAACACGTAGGTTACGCCCTCGGCAATATCAAAGTTGTAGGCAGGAATTTTTTCGTCTACCAGTTCCGCCGGGGATTTTCCGGGCTCGTAAGGGCGAAAGTATTTCGCTGAGTGCTCGAGCGCGTCCTTCACCTGTTGTCCGGTCACTTCCAAAACTACTAGCGTGTTCTCGTAAACGTAAAGCCCGGCAATGTCGCGAACCGTTACCGGACCTTTGGCTATGCGCGCTTCGGGGTTGAAGACTGCCGCCATTGACACGTCAGCCTTGCCCGTTTCGAGTTGGACTCGCTGAATCAAATCTAAAATCGCCGTGTCGCGGAAGCGCGCCTCAGCGGCGGTCAGCTCCGCGGCGGATTCACCAATCGCGCGCGACAGCCACGCTTGTGTCTCGAGGTTATAGGGCTCACCGAGGTTCAAAAGATCCTGATCGGGAGCGACGCGATCGTCGATGGCAATCGTGCGGGCCGCACGCGCAAGAACTCGCCACCGCCTGCCGTCGTTTTCCAAATACAAATCTGCGCGCGCCAGATGGCGACCCCAAAAGTTAGCCTGAATCAACTGGGCGCCGTTGATGGTGACTGATGGCACATCGCGATGCGTGTGACCCATAAAAATAAGATCGATGCCGGGCACCTGTTGCGCAATCGCGACGGCCCGGTTTTCATTCGCCACTTGCCCGGGATTGACTTCGCCGGACCGCAAATCCTGCTCAAGGCCCATGTGCATGGCGATCACCACCACGTCCGCGCGTTCCTTTACGCGCAACACCGGCACCCACTTCTTCGCCTCGCTCAAAGGCTCGCGAAAATCCAGCCCGGCATAATTTGGCGCGTTTTCCCAGTTTGGAATTCCCGGGGTTGTCAGTCCTAAGACTCCGATACGGACACCCGCCACTTCTTTGACGATGTATGGCTGGTAGTGAGTCTGGTTGGTTCCTCGGTTGTAGGTATTGGCAGACAACCAGGGAAAACTCGCTTCACTGCGAGCTTTCTCCAGCACTTGCAAACCGAAATTGTATTCGTGATTGCCAACGGTCATGGCGTCGTAGTGCAACGCGTTCATCGCCAGCATCATTGGATCCGGCGGCTGATTGTTTTTCTTGTTGTGGTAGTACTCAAGCGGAGTTCCCTGAATCGTATCGCCCGAATCGATCAAGAGAACGTTTTGGCTTTCACGGCGAATCTGCTTAATGAGCGTGCTAATTTTGGCCAGACCCCGGTTATCCGCCTTGTCAGTGTAGTAATCGACAGGAAAGAGATTGCCATGTAGATCGGTTGTGCCGAGCACTACTATATGAACACGTTTCGATGCGCTGCTACCGGCGAGTGGAAAGCTCGTCAGAATCAGCGCCAGCAGAACTATCAGCGTCGCAACAAAAGTTTTTCTATTCAGTTTCATAACTCAATTCTACTGTCCAATATCCAACGTCCAAAGCCAGCTTGGCTAAACAGACCTTGGACTTTGGACGCTACCTCGGTTGATTCACAAACACTTCGGCAGCCGTCATGCCGTTAACCGAAACTTCGTGCACCTTCTTGAAGTTAGTGCGAATGAACGCAAGCTTATCGCGATTCTCGAAGTATGTTCGACCCCGCTGCAGAATAAAGTAGGCAGGCTCGGAAATTTTTGTCACCTCGAAATTCGGCGCTGATATCGCTTTGGAGTTAAGGTCCGGGCGCCGAAACTGTTCCAGATAGTAGCGCGT
Source organism: Pyrinomonadaceae bacterium (assembly GCA_041493085.1). Classification (GTDB taxonomy): domain Bacteria; phylum Acidobacteriota; class Blastocatellia; order Pyrinomonadales; family Pyrinomonadaceae; genus PSRF01. The sequence goes on from JBGPYG010000350.1 coordinate 2,859, forward strand.
GGCGGCCGGCGTCTCGTGGGCAATGATGGCGCCCGGTGGCGCAGTGTGACAGACAAACAATATAGCTTCCCGCAGTCCATCATCATAAAACTCATCATGCGGGAAATAGTAGCCGACCTTGTCCGCGCCGAGCGCGTTTGTGTAGAGGGCGTGGTGCGGCCCGGCGGCATAGGCAATCCAGGCCGGCACGCCGACAAAGATTGCGACGACCAATGCGGCGACAATCGCGCGGGTTTGTTGCGAAGCATTCAAGCGCCGGTTTGCAAACCTAATCAACTCGACGACGCCAATCGCCGCCAGCATATAAACGAAAGGCAGCAGCGAAAGCGTGTAGCGCAACCATTTTGCGCCCATCAGTGAATAAGGAACAATCCAGAATAGAAACATGAAGAGGACGAAGGCGTACCCGGGGTGTAGCCGCCGCTTAATCGACACGACAAAACCGATAATGAACGAAACCAGCACGAGGAGTGGGATCTTGATCGCCATGAATACCAGGTAGAAGTAAACAGGTGTGCCCCAGAATGGCGAACGCGATACGTTATTTTTGTAGAGGTGATCGGCAAAGAGATAGCCTGAATGAACCAACAGCTTCTCGCCCATGTAGGCATTCAGGTATCCCCAAACCTGTGGCAGTAGCACCGGCGGGTTGGCAATTATGAAGGCGACGAGAAGTGCGATGTAGAAGAGGCGCGGTGTCTTGCCGGGTGGTTCGCCAGGCCCACGCTTTCGCACGTGGAAGTTGTGATGATAAAGCGCATTCAGGCCGAAGTAATGCGGAAAGTATTTTGAAGCGAGCATCAGCCCGAAGGAAACTCCGCTCAGCAGGTAGTTTCGCTTCCTGAGCGCAACGTTCCTCGTGTCAGCCTGCTTGGCTCGCAAATAAAAGTAGAACGCGAATAGCATGAAGAAAACGAGCAGCGTGTCTTCCTTGCCTATGCGATTGTAAGTGATCGCGTTTACGCCGCCAGCCCAGAACGCAGCCGCTACCAGCCCCGTCCAACGATCGAAGAACGCCGCTGTCAAAAGAAACAGCGGGATTACGGTTAACGCGCCGAAGATGGCGTTGGGAAGCCGCAGAGCTAATTCATCGCTCAGCATGTCTGGACCGCCACCCTGCCTCGCGCGCGTTATTGAAATGAACATCAACGCCTTCATTAGCATCGGGTGCTCGGCATTTGCAGTAATATCGCCTCGTTCATATGCGCGCACCGCGTCAACCTTATTCACCTCATCCTCAGCGAAACCGATGGCTCCCAGGTGACTAGCGCGGAATGCGAGTCCCACAATGATGAGCACAGCAAGCACACCGATCGCGCCCCATCCAAGGCTGCCATCCTGGCCCAGTGCAGATTCTGTCGTAGACGAGTCGCGATCGGTCGCTTCGCTGGATTCAGTCCCAGAGTTAAGTTCGGTCGTTGCCGCCAAGATAAACCTTCCCCTTTAATCGAAAGTCACTAATCGTAACCCAAAACCGTCACGGATTCTTCGCCGGGCAAGCTGCACTGCCAGGCAGAAGCCCGCGCGTCAGCAAGGGCTTGGTTCTTGTGGCGATGAGGAGCCCTCCCTGACGGTCGGGCTTCTGTCTGGGCTGGAGCCGACGTTCCCTTCCCGCCGAT
>JBGPYG010000408.1:0-3227 GCA_041493085.1 Pyrinomonadaceae bacterium
CACTCGCTCAAAATCATGCCTGCGCGTCTGTATTGAACCTTCCGTATCAACGCGCACAAACGGAAAGTCACCCTGGAGCGCAACCGGGCGAGAGGCCGCAAAAAGAACGGGGGATTCTATCGGCTCCAGGAAAACGGTTTGCGTAGTCAGTCGATGCAGCGCTTCGGTGGTGCCAAGCGGAAAGAAACCGGGGCCTTCCAGTCTCTTCTCGCTGCGCCGTACCTCGGCCGATTTTTTCCAGCCGCGCCCGGTGAATTCATCCAGGGCCACCCCACGCCACCGGAGCCCGCCACCCGAGTGCGGATCCTCGATACGGACATGCATTACCACAGCATTGTCGCGTTTGAGCTGGCCAATCTCTCCCAGCGTAACGCTGTCAGAAAACCCGATAAAGTTTGTCAGCGATCCGCCGCTGCGAGTCAGTGCCGCGGAGCCGGAGCGCGGCGCCACGAGAAATAAAGGCAGCGCCAGGACAAAGATCAGCACGAGCAGCAGCAGCGCAACAAATGGAAGCTGATTGGCTTCCGCGTTTCGCCTGCCGCCTCGACGCGCTGCATTCTTGAAGATTCGCGAATCGGGAGGCACCAGCAAGTGGGTTTCGGCGACAGCTATCGCGCGCCTTGATTTTTGGATCTCGAAAGCGATTATCGTGGAAAGGCCACACAGCAGATAGAGCGACAGCGTACCGAGGAATACGGGACTGAAACTCAAACCCGCGGCAAGGAGTACTTCGAAGAAAGATATGAGATACAGGAAAACCCAGTCGCGATCTTTCTTTCTTTGCAAGAGCTTCACGACTGAGAGAAAGACGATGAGGTGAGCCAGCGCGTTTACGCCAAGTCCTCCCACCGGCTCACCGACGCTCTGTTGATATTTCCAATCGACAAAGAACAACGGGACCGAAAGCAATACCACTATCAGGCCAGTGCGTTCTGAGAGTTGCCACTTCGTGCCTTCAAACTTCCACGCCGCCACCATCAAAAGCCAGAACAAGACAGCAAGGGAGATCGGCAGGCCTCCGGCTAACAGCAGCGCCAGCGTCGCGACGGCGACGGTCGCATAAGAGAAGGTCTGGAAATAAGTCTTGAAGCTCATTAAGCCATGCGCTCTTGTCAGAACCACCTGCATGAGCGGGTGGCCTCGATCCTAAGCCACCCGCTCACGCAGGTGGTTCTGACCTCATACTATTTTCGCGTCACGCGGATCTCAAAAAGTTTCGGCCATAGTTTGCCGGTCACGAAAAGTCTGCCACTTGTCTCGTCATAAGCAATACCGTTCAACACAGCTTCTTCATCGTGAACTTCACTGCGCGAAAGTAATCCGGTCAAATCAACCCAGCCAACTACTCGCCCCGTTTGCGGGTCAATCCGAGCAATTCGATCGGCATGCCAGATATTGGCGTAGATTTCACCCTGAACGTATTCGAGCTCATTGATCTCGTAAACGGGAGTGCTCCCATCAAAGACTGCGATCGTTTTGCGAACCTGGAAGTTGTCCGGGTCAAGAAATCGTAGGCGATTACTGCCGTCGCTGAGGATTAGCGACTGGCGATCGTTTGCGAGTCCCCAGCCTTCGCCCTGGTATTTGAACTTACCAATCTCTTCAAAAGTCCAGGCGTCGTAGATGAAGCCCAACTGATGCTGCCACGTCAGTTGATAGATCTTCCCCTTCAGCAGCGTTATCCCTTCTGCAAAATAGGGCGACGGTACATCGACCTTTTGCAGGACTCTGCCGGTTTCCATTTCAGCTCGGCGCAAACTTGAATGGCCCACCTGCCCGGTGCTCTCCAGCAATTTGCCGTCATCGAAAACCAGCCCCTGCGTATAGGCATCGGGGTCGTGCGGCCAAACATGCACGATCTCATATCCGGAAGTCCGAACAATCTCGCGTTCCGGGGGATTTCTGTTGGTGCGATTCGTGATTGCTCCGCTTTGACAACTCGGATTGGCAAGAGAAAGAGCCATCACGAGAATGATCCCCCGCGATCTGAAGCGGGTTTTTGGCAATAGAACCAGCCGCCTGGCGATAAAGGTCATGCAGGCATTTTGCGGGACTTAAGGAAAAAACAAAAGCCGGTGAGGCTAATGGGAAAGAGCCCGGCAGAAATTCGTCGACAGGTCTGGCGCCGGTGATTATTCCGAAACCCGCACTTCAGCGCATCGATCAAGATAGGAACGAAGTCTGGCCATGTCTGCTTCAGTCATCTGATAGATGCTAACGCCCGCAATCCACTTTCCTACACCAGCTTCGCTTTCTGCTCGATCGAGCGTCACCATTGAGACTACTGCGTCAACCGGGCCATTTGGCAGATCCACGTTAACAAACAGAAGGCGGCCTTTACGAGATAGATCCTCGCTCGTAAAACGCGTCCCGACAAAAGACAATGTCATCCCGCGCTCGCTAATGGACTCGCAGTGACCCCGGGAGGGTTGCGTATAGGATACGGTTCCAACTCGGGCCTCGCCTTCAACCAGCGATATGGTGGCTGGCACGTGGCATGTGTATCTTGGCGCGCGGCGTCGGTCGCTGGGAGACTGCGTCTCGACGGATGGTTCCCTATCAAACCGCGCAAAGAGATCGAAGCCCTTGAACTCCAGACCACATCGATTGCAAAGAAGTTCATGCAGCCCCAGCATTCTAAGCGGTAAGGGAGCATCGTTGTAGCCGCGCTGAACACGAGGGCTTTTGCACTTTGGGCACTGCATGCGGGAAGAATCCTATCAGCATCCATGGCCGCAGGACTACACCTTTGTTGAGGGATCGCGCGGGCCAACCCGCTGGCACCTCAGTAGCGCTCTATTGATTGTGAGCTTGGCAAGCAGCCGCGCAACGCGGCGTAATCAGTTGAGATACGGTAAAAACACGTAAGGCCTGTCAAGTGGATCCTGACAGGCCTTACCGCGTTAAATTAATTCCGGCGACTTCCTACTCTGCCACGCAGTTACCCGCCCGAGTACCATCGGCTCCAGCCCAGGAGTCCCCAGCGGCGCAGCGCCTGGCCCTAACATGGGGAGGGTTACAATCTGATTGCATCGCAAATCACTAATGGGACTGCAAACTAAGAACCCCTCGCGTGGGTACTCCGCCTCCATTCGCTCGTTGATGTAAAACCAGCGGACCGCTTTTATTTTGCCTCGCAAGGCGACGATCAGATATAAGTTGCCGCGATTTGATCCTGCTCGAATCGGATCTCTATTTGGTAGGTTAAAGGAAGGCATCCATTCACA
>JBGPYG010000120.1:0-9178 GCA_041493085.1 Pyrinomonadaceae bacterium
GCAAGTTTTTTTGAAAACTCCAGCTCCGGGTTGACGGCTGCGCCGTGTCCAGACCAGGTGTTCTCATCCTGACCCTGCTGAATGATTCGATCAAAATCCGCGGCTTCTTCAGTTTGCACGAGTCGCGACTGCTTGCGATGTTGATCGACCGCGAGCTGGGCCACGACTGCGCGCAGCCAACCGGCCAGCGAGCCGCGCCCGGAGTAGTACGCCAGTTTGCCTGCGGGCTTGCCGTCCTCGCGAACGCGCAGGCCGTGCAGTTCCGCCCAGATTGACTGCGCCAGGTCTTCGGCTCCTTCTTCATTTGAACTTGCCGAGCGCGCTGCGGAACGGACCGTCGCCGAGAAGCGCTCTACCAGATCGCTCCAGGCTTTTTGATTTCCCTGCTCGCAAGCGACAATCAGGCAAAGGTCGTCGGCCTGGAGTTTGTCGATGAAATCCTTTACCACTTCCGGCGGCGCCGGCGGGTCGTCCCGCAAAACATATTTGCTAACCGCGGCCCTGATGCGCGGCACCAGCGTTTCACTCGTTAATGAATGATTGTCTGCGGCGCGCCCAAGCAAGCGGCTAGCGCCTTCAGCAAACAACTTTTCGATTTGCTCTATTTTTTGACTCACGGGGGATTTCTTGAACCGTCTCGCTCGTATGCTATCACGTCGCGCTCACCATTTGTCCGGCCACGCGAAGCTTGGATGTTCCGTAGGATTTCAAGTTGCCGGAGGCTAGGCTCTTTAATAGGAACTTTGACACGCCATGGTCGGTGGGCTAGATTCAAATTTCGATAGACTGATTCGCAGACATCCTCCGGTAGTCGTCGGACGTTCAAGGCCGCAAACTAAAAGCTTATGCGGATCATCCGGCTGAAATTGGTTTTTCCATGTTAAGAGTTACAGAAATATTTCGCTCTATCCAGGGAGAATCTACACACGTGGGGCGGCCCTGCACGTTTGTTCGCCTTACCGGTTGTCCCATGCGATGTGTCTGGTGTGATAGCGAATACACTTTTACCGGCGGCGAATACTTTGCGCTCGACGATGTAATGAAGCAGGTGCGAGCATTTGACTGTAAGCTCGTGGAAGTAACCGGTGGCGAGCCTTTGGCCCAGCGCGAGGCGTTTAGTTTAATCGAACGTTTGTGTTACGAAGGCTACGAGGTGCTGGTGGAAACGGGAGGCTACGTTTCAACCGAAGGCGTTGATCCCCGAGCCAGGATCATTCTGGACGTAAAATGTCCGGCCTCGGGTGAAGAAGCGCGCAACCATTGGCCAAACCTCGAGCGTTTGCGAGCGGACAAAGACGAAGTGAAGTTTGTGATCGTGAACTTCCAGGACTGGACGTACGCGCTGGAAATCATCAGACGCTACCAGTTGAGTAATCGTGCAAAGTCCATTCTCATTTCACCAGCCTGGGGCGAACTCGATCTGAAAGACGTGGCGGAGTGGGTTTCGACCAGTGGGTTAGATCTCAGGATGCAACTCCAATTTCACAAATACATCTGGGGACCGGAGGCGCGAGGCGTTTAATGGGTGGGCATGACGAAGCAGCCTACGTGGCTTCTGAATTGGCCGAACCTGAGGACGTTCGGCCGGGATTGGCAGTTTGTCTGGTGTCGGGAGGCATGGACTCCTGCGTTACCGCGGCCATCGCCAACGAAGATGTTAGTCGACTTGCGTTTCTTCATGTCTCCTATGGGCAGCGAACAGAAGAGCGAGAGCGCCGGGCGTTTGACGAAATTGCCGACCATTACTCTGTCGAACAACGCCTGGTAGTTTCGTTAGCACACTTAGGCAGGATCGGCGGATCATCACTAACCGATAAAGAAGTCGCAGTCACATCAGCAAATCTTTCGGGCCCGGGTATACCGACAAGCTATGTACCTTTCCGAAATGCGCATCTGCTGTCTATTGCGACAAGCTGGGCTGAAGTGATCGGCGCCAGGTTCATTTACATCGGCGCCGTTGCGGAAGACTCTTCCGGTTATCCTGACTGCCGGCCCGAGTTTTACGAAGCGTTTCAGCAAGCAGTAAACATGGGTACGAAACCAGAGACTCAAATTGAGATCGTGACCCCCGTCATAGCAATGAAGAAGTCCGAGATTGTGGAACTGGGACAAACACTCAAGGCACCCTTCGAACTTACATGGTCGTGCTATAGAGAGTCGGAGCAAGCTTGCGGCGACTGTGATTCTTGCGCTCTGCGTCTACGGGCGTTTCGCGCGGCGGGCGTAAAGGATCCGATTCCATATCTGCTTGACAGCAAGAGGTTTGCTTATTAACGTTAGGTCGATCCAGTTAGCCAATTACAACCAGTCGCGGAGCCATCGCATCCTATGGACTCTCCCGTAATTCCAAGTCATTTGTACATTCTCTTTGGAGGAATCTTAGATGTTTCGTAGATATTTTTTGCCAGTCCTCGCCAGCATCGCCTTCGTTTTCTCGACCAGTCTGCTGGTCTCCGCACAGAACGGCCAGCTCCGCGGACATGTAACGCTGAAGCAGGCAGACGGGACAATCGTTCCAGCAGCCGATGCTGTCGTCGATGTCTTCCGTTGGGATTTGCCTGGCGATTTCAACCTGAAGGCTAATAAGAAAGGCGAATTTGTTCATGCCGGTTTGCCCCTTCAAGGTACTTACGTAGTCTCGGTGAGTATGCCCGGCGCTCAGCCTTACTACCTGCCTAGCGTAAGAACCGGAAGAGATGAGGACGTCAAGATTGAGTTGGCGCCCGGTGACGGCAGTCGTCTGACACGAGCTGAGATAAAAACGCTAATGGCGAAAGCGCCGGGTGACGCACCTGCCGGCGACACAAAGACCTCCGCCGCCGATAAGGCGAAGCGCGAAGAACTCATAAAGAAGAATGCCGAAATAGAGGCGTCCAACAAGACGGCCGAGGCTTCCAACGCGACAATCGATCGAACCTTCAAAGCCGGTAACGATGCGCTCAGGGCAAAAAACTATGACGCAGCGATCGCTCAATATGATGAAGGTTTAGCCGCCGACCCCGAGCACCCGGGTGCGCCTGCGCTGTTGACCAACAAGACCATGGCCTTAAATGCTCGAGCAGTGGACAAATACAATGCGGGCGTTAAATCCAGCGATGAGGCGGCAAGAAAAGCTGGGATTGAAGCCGCACAAAAAGACTGGCGAGCAGCTAGCGAAGCGAGTGCCAAGGCCGTTGCGATGTTAAAAGCAATGCCGGCGCCGAGCGATGCAGCAGCGGCTAACGCTGCTAAGTTGAATCTGTATTTTGCGCTCATGACCAGGGCAGAGGCTATGCGCCTCTTTGTCACAAAAGTCGATCAGAGCCAGGTCGACGCGGGCGTAACGGCCTATCAGGAATACATAGCCGTAGAAGCCGACCCTGTTAAAAAGTCGAAAGCCGAACACGATCTTGCGCAGATGCTCTTTGACGCCAACGTCTTCGATAGGGCCCTTTCAGAGTATCAGAGAATCCTCGAGGCTAATCCCGACGACTTGGATGCGTTGCTCCGGGCCGGTCAGGCGCTTTTCAATATTGGCGCCATCAACACCGATAAGACTAAGTATCAGGAAGCGGCCAATTATTTGGCGCGATTTGTCGAAAAAGCTCCGGACGCTAACCCGTTCAAGGCTGATGCGAAGGCAATCCTCGATACTCTAAAGGACCAGGAAAACGTTAAGCCGGACAAGGCAACAACCCCCGTCCGTCGAACGCGCCGACCCTAAACGCGCCGACCCTAATGGCGAAAAAGCTGGCAAGAGGCCGCGCTCGGGATGCCAATCCCAGTGCGGCCTTTAGTTTTGGCCGGATGGGGGCCCGCAGGTCGCGCACCAGCCGAGTGCCACCTCCCCTTTCAGCCTCTTTCACGATCCAGACCAGTGCCCCTAAAAACAGATGCAAACAGACTTCTCTCGCTGATTCTTTAGGAAAATTGGGCTTGACAGGTAACGGATCAACTTGTACTATGCTTGCCAAACGGTGTTTAGCGCACCGTGCCGCCGAAGTCCTAACTCCCAGTCTGCATTGTATTTTCCAGCAGAAACGCTGGCCCATCTTTTAAATCGTCTCTTAGATATCTCAACACCGGGGTACAAATGTCGGCAAAACTAGGCGAAATTCTCGTACGGGAGAATCTCATCAGCCCGCAACACCTCCGTGAAGCGCTTGATTATCAACGCGAACACGGTGGTCGGTTAGGGTTCAACCTTGTGAAGTTGGGGCTCGTCTCCGATGACATGATAACTGCCGTCCTCTCTCGGCAATACGGCATTCCCTCAGTCAATTTGGACCTCTTCCAGATTGACGCCCAGGTCCTCCACCTCATCCCCCAGGAAGTCGCGCAAAAGTATTCCGTCCTGCCACTCTCTCGCGTCGGTGCCAGTCTCACTCTAGCCATGGTCGACCCAACAAACGTCTTCGCGATGGACGACATTAAGTTCATGACCGGTCTCAATGTCGAGCCAGTTGTGGTTGCCGAGGCAAGTATTCAGCAGGCGATCTCCAAGTACTACGGTAGTTCCAAGGAGATTGAGTTGGCCTCAATGGCGGTTGACGAAGCGGCTCTCGAAGCCGCAGCGTCCAAGGGTTCCAACGGTGGGATTACGCATGCCGATCTGGTCTCGCTGGATACCATCGACTTCGACACAGACCGCACGGAAGACGTTGAGGTGGTTGAAGACAACGAAGAGATTGACCTCTCTACTCTCTCGAGAATCAGCGAAGACGCGCCCGTCGTCAGACTGGTGAATGTGCTTTTGGTGGATGCGCTGCGCCGTGGGGCTTCGGATATTCACATCGAACCTTACGAGAAAGAACTTCGCATTCGCTTCCGCATCGACGGCGTTCTTTATGATGTGATGCGTCCGCCACTCAAAATGCGCGATGCCTTGATTTCGCGTGTCAAGATCATGGCCAAGCTCGACATTTCTGAAAAGCGCCTGCCGCAAGACGGTCGAATTAAGATCAAGGTCAAGGTTGATGCACGATCGCGTGAGCTGGATTTTCGTGTCTCTACGCTGCCGACTCTGTTTGGCGAAAAGGTTGTGCTTCGTCTCCTCGATAAGGAAAACCTGATGCTTGACATGACGAAGCTTGGTTTCGAACCGGAATCTCTCGTCAAGTTTCAGCGAAACATTTCGAAGCCTTACGGAATGGTGCTGGTTACGGGCCCGACTGGAAGCGGTAAAACCAACACTCTTTATTCCGCGCTTCAGTCTCTCAATACAGTTCAGACCAACATCATGACCGCGGAGGATCCGGTTGAGTTCAACCTGATGGGTATCAACCAGGTCCAGATGAAAGAACAGATCGGTTTGAACTTTGCCGCTGCCCTGCGCGCCTTTCTCCGGCAGGACCCCAACATCATTCTGGTCGGTGAAATTCGAGACTTCGAAACTGCCGAGATTGCGATTAAGGCAGCCTTAACCGGCCACCTGGTGCTTTCTACGCTGCACACGAACGACGCTCCGTCCACAATCTCCCGGTTAATGAACATGGGTATCGAGCCATTTTTGGTAGCGACGAGCGTAAACCTGATTCAGGCGCAGCGACTGATTCGTCGCGTCTGTAAAGATTGCAAACGGGAGCACTCCATGCCCCCGGAAGCGCTTATGGAAGTCGGTTTTACTGCCGAGGATGCCAGGGCGCTCAAAACATACAAAGGAAAGGGCTGTTCGACTTGTAACAACACGGGCTACAAGGGGCGAATTGGTCTTTACGAAGTAATGGAAGTCAACGATGACATTCGGGAACTGATCTTGATCGGCGCTTCCTCGCTGGAGTTGAGAAAGAAAGCGATTGAAGACGGCATGATCACCCTACGCGAATCCGGACTGCAAAAGATTCGCGCCGGATTAACCACTCTCGAGGAAGTAGTTCGCGAAACAGTGGCCTAACGGAAAGAGGAATCCTTATGTTGCGCACAATCACACTGTCACTCTTAATGTTGATCTCAGTCGGAGTCATGCTTCCCTTTGCCAGCTCGACGGCGCATGGCATTCGTCAGAGTTCCGCATCCCACCAACAGCGCCGACATCGGCGACATTCGCGCGCCTGGTGGCGACGCCACCGCGCCCGCTTGAGACTACGACGCGCCGCCGCCCTCGCTCATCGCAATGCACCACTCGGGCCAGTTTTTGCCGGCTCGATTCATCCAGACGTTTCTACGGCAGTGCTTCCCAAACTGCCTGCCGGCTGGAACACCCCGACCCTCGCAAATGGTGGTGAAGTCAGATTTCGAACCGAAGGCAGTGCGACCGTGCCTGGCCAGGGCACTCTTTCAGTAGTCGCTCGCAGCCGCCCGAATCCCGCTTACCTGACGCAACGGGAGCAACGCACCATGCTCGCCGGCGTAGCCTTTTCAGATTTACGGCGCATCGCAATTGACAAGATGATCAATGCTGGTGGCTGGGTGATAAACGATTACGAGCGTCAGGTTAACGGTGCGCGTGTGTTCGTAGTGATCGCCCAAACTCCCGGCGACGGCCGTTCTCCCGAGAAGTCGTGGAACTTCTATTTCGCTGAGGTCGACGGAAAGATTTACAGCTTGACACTGAATACGCCACTACAGTTTTCAGACAAGTTGGCGGCCGAAGGCGAGAAATTCATCTCTTCGCTCGGCCTCAAAGCGAACGCCAACGCGCAACCAGCTAATCGCTAAAAACGTCAGCTGGAGTGTACCCTAGTTCGAAGAAACGAACTTCAGCACAACCTTCAACTCGTCAGGAGCAGCCTTCGATGCCACTAACTGATACGGCTCCCCCAATCTCACTCTCAGAGCTTCTGCGAAAGCTCTCCGAGCTTGGCGGCTCCGACCTCCACATCACTACCGGCTCTGCCCCGCAGGTCCGCGTCGACGGGCATTTGCGACCGCTTGATGGTTATCGCCAGATGACTGCCGCCGATACGAAGCAACTGGCTTACTCCGTTCTGACCGATGCGCAGAAGCACCGGTTTGAAGAAAACCTCGAACTGGACTTTTCTTTCGGCGTGAAAGGCCTGTCGCGTTTTCGCGCCAACCTCTTCAATCAAAGGGGCGCCGTGGGATGTGTGTTCCGGGCAATACCTTACGAGATTAAAGCCTTCGAAGATTTGGGACTTCCTGAAGTCGTCAAGACTCTGTGCGACAAACCACGTGGATTGATTCTCGTGACCGGACCCACCGGCTCGGGCAAGTCAACCACGCTTGCCGCGATGGTTGACAAGATCAATCGTGATCGCCACGAGCACATCCTGACCATCGAAGACCCGATCGAGTTTTTGCATAATCACAAAAGCTGTCTGGTTAACCAGAGAGAGGTCAATGCTGATACGCATGGATTTGCTCAAGCATTAAGGACAGCATTGCGCCAGGATCCCGACATTGTGTTAGTCGGCGAAATGCGCGACCTGGAAACAATTGAATCAGCCCTCCGCATTGCTGAAACGGGCCACCTTACCCTCGCAACCCTTCACACAAATTCTGCCGCATCCACGATCAACCGCATCATTGACGTCTTTCCTTCCGACCAACAATCTCAGATCCGTGCGCAACTCTCGCTCGTCCTGGAAGGCATTCTATGTCAGGCGTTACTACCGCGGGCGGAGCGGGCCGGCCGCGCGATGGCCCTTGAAATCCTGATTCCCAACGGCGCGATCCGCAACCTGATTCGCGAGGACAAGGTCCACCAAATTTACTCGATGATGCAGACCGGGCAGGACAAGTATGGAATGCAGACTTTCAATCAATCGCTGGCCACGCTTTATCACAAACGCCAGATCACAATGGACACAGCTTTGCAGCGTTCCTCGAATGTTGATGAACTAAAGGAACTGATAGAGCGGGGGTCCGGACTCAACACCGGCAATGGGAATAAACAACACCCGAGCCCGTACGCCCAAGGGCGGCCAATCGGATCTCGACCTGCAGTCAACAGATAGCACAGACTCCGGAGCTAATTAGCTATGCCTACTTACGTATTCAAAGGCCGCAACAGACTAAACGAAATTGTCGTCGGCGAACGTGTTGCCGATAATCGTGACGCCTTGCGACAGATTCTTCGTCGCGAGCAAGTCACCCTCACGTCCGTTAAGGAAAAGGGTCGCGAGATTGGCATTCCGAAAATTGGCGGCCGAAAGAAAGTCAAAGCCAAAGATCTCTCGGTGTTCACGCGACAGTTTTCCGTGATGATTGACGCCGGACTGCCTTTGGTCCAGTGCCTGGAGATTTTGGCGCAACAGCAAGACAACAAATATTTCCAGCAGATATTGTTTCAGGTTCGCCAGGACGTTGAGGAAGGCTCAACTCTGGCGGCAGCGATGGCGCGTCATCCGCGCGTGTTCGACCAGCTTTACGCCAACATGGTCGAAGCGGGCGAAACGGGCGGTATCCTCGACCTGATCCTGCAACGTCTATCGACCTTCATCGAAAAGATCGTCAAGCTGAAACGGGACGTGATCTCCGCAATGATCTATCCGGCTGCGGTGATCGTGCTGGCCATCGTCGCAGTCGCGGTAATCATGGTGGTAGTAATTCCGCAGTTCCAGAACATCTTCCTTGGCCTGCTTGGGCCGGGCGAACAACTACCGTTGCCCACGCGAATCGTCACCGGGATCAGCAGCTTCCTGGCCGGATGGGGAGGCCTGGTCATCCTGGTTGCGATAATTGCTTCAACGGTTGCCATTCGCTTCTACTATAAGACGCCTGGCGGCAGAAGGTTCATCGACCGACTCCTTTTGAAGCTGCCGATTCTGGGCTCAATATTTCAGAAGATTACAGTGGCGCGATTCGCTCGCACTCTGTCAACTCTACTCTCGTCCGGCGTGCCAATTCTTCAGTCGCTCGACATCACCGCACGCACTGCCGGCAATGTGATCATTGAGGAAGCGATCATCAAGGTACGCACCGGGGTGGAGCGCGGCGAAAGCTTCGTCGATCCGCTGAAGGCTACCGAAGTTTTCCCACACATGGTGGCGCAGATGGTCGGCATCGGTGAACAAACCGGCGCGCTGGATGCGATGCTCGGCAAGATCGCGGATTTCTACGAACAGGAAGTAGATGCCGCCATTGCCAACCTGCTCACGCTCATTGAGCCTATTCTGATCGCCTTCCTCGGCGTTACGATCGGCTCGATCGTGATCGCCATGTACCTGCCGCTGTTCACACTGATTGGAAAACTGTCCAACGGCGGTCACTGAGTTCAAACGACAACCATTGGGCGGTA
>JBGPYG010000359.1:0-4315 GCA_041493085.1 Pyrinomonadaceae bacterium
GGCTACGATTTCTGGCTGGGCAAGCTGAACCAGTTTGGCGGCAACTTCGTTAACGCCGAGATGGTCAAGGCGTTCATCGTCTCGGGTGAATATCAGGGGCGCTTTGGGCCTTGATAACCGCGCCATAAGTCAGCCGGCAGTAGTCCGAAGTGTAGCGGTCAGCGCTAATCCCTGGGAACGTATCGCTGGCGCCAGGTTTACACGACTACCGGCGATGCTTGTTAACGATTCAGAAATTTAGGCCGCGGATAAACGCCGATTTAATCGGATCTGAGAAAGAAATACTTAGCAGAGAAGCGGCGAGAATCTAAACGAGGAAGTCGCTGCTCTACCTGTTCGCCTTTTCATTTCCTGATCCGCGTTCACCTGCGTTCATCCGCGGCCACTACTTTTTTTGCTTCTTCGCTTGAAGAAGTGCAATAATCCGCTCGCTCCATTGAACAAGCCGGCGCTCGAGTTTCTTGCAAACAATCACATACGAATAACGCGAGGTACGACAGTTATCGACGCTCGCGCGGAGACCCATCATGTCGAAGTTTTCAAAACTCTCAGTAGTAATCTCCGCTTTAGTAATTGGTTTCGTGTTTCCGCTTCAGGCGCAGGAACCGAACAAAGACACTCTCGGCGCGATGCGTTATCGCTACATCGGCCCCATCGGTAATCGCGTGACTTCGGTTGTCAGCGTGCCGGGCCAGCCAAACATCTACTACGCTGGCGCAGCCTCTGGCGGCATCTTCAAAACTAGCGACGGCGGCGTTCACTGGGATGCAATCTTCGATCAGAACCCCGTGTCCTCCATTGGTTCATTGGCCATCGCGCCGTCTGATCCCAACGTAATTTGGGCGGGCACCGGCGAGGCGCATATTCGCAGTCACATCTCAGTCGGCGCCGGCATCTACAAATCCACCGACGCCGGCAAGACCTGGAAGTTGATGGGGCTGGAGAAGACCGGGCGCATCGGCCGCATCGTTGTCGATCCAAAGAATCCCGACATCGTGCTCGCCGCCGCCATGGGACACAGCTATGGGCCACAACCCGAGCGCGGAGTGTTTCGCACGGCGGACGGCGGCAAGACCTGGGAGCGTGTGCTATTTGTCGATGAGAACACCGGCGCGTCCGAGATCGTGATGGATCCCAGCAACCCGCGCATTTTGTTTGCCGGCATGTGGCCGCTCGAGATTCATACGTGGGGACGCGAAAGCGGAGGGCCAGGCAGCGGGATTTACAAGTCCACTGACGGCGGCGTCACCTGGAAGAAACTTACCGGCCACGGACTGCCCACTCGCACAACGGGAAAAGTCGCCATGGCAATAGCAAACTCAAATTCCAATCGCGTCTATGCGCTAATCGAAACCGGCGATGGCGTGCCGGTGAACGGCAAGGAAACAGACCGCGGCAAACTCTGGCGCTCCGACGATGGCGGCGACAACTGGCGTTTGGTTAGTTATGACCGCACGCTCGGCGGCCGCCCGCATTACTACTTCCGCGTGGTGGCAGCGCCTGACAATGAAAACGAAACTTACTTCCTGACCGCAGCCTTCACCACTTCGCTCGACGGAGGCGAGACAATTCGCAGCGGGGGAACAGGGGGCGGCTTTGGCAGCAGTCCGGGCGGCGACAACCACGACATGTGGATCGACCCAACTAACGCGAACCGCATGGCCGTGGCTAATGATGGTGGTGTGTCGATATCGGTTACGCGCGGCAAAACCTGGAATCGCATCCAGCTTCCCATTGCGCAGATGTATCACGTGACCGTCGACAATCGCGTTCCGTATTTTGTCTACGGCAATGAGCAGGATGATCCGTCGTATCGCGGACCGAGCAACACGCGCGGCGCTGGCTTTGGCGGCGGTGGCGGACAAATTCCGCGCAGCGCCTGGCAGCCGGTCGGGGGCGGAGAGAGCGGTTGGGCCACGCCTGACCCGGTTGATAACAACATCATCTGGTCGAGCGCCTCCGGATCAGGCAGCGTCGGCGGCATCGTCGAACGCTTCAACCTGACGACCGGCCAGGGGCGCAACGTCGAAGTTTGGCCAGACCAGGTTAACGGATCGACAGCAGCCGATCTCAAGTATCGTTTTGTTTGGACCATGCCGCTGACCATCTCTCCGCACGATCACAACAAGCTCTACGTCGGCAGTCAGTATGTTCATCAAACCACCGACGGCGGTCAGAGCTGGCAGTTAATCAGTCCCGACCTGACGACCAACGACAAGAGCAAGCAGGGATTTTCAGGCGGACTGACCGGCGACAACATCGGTGTCGAGTATGCGCCGGTGGTGTTTGCCATCGCGGAGTCACCAAAAGAAAAAGGATTGATCTGGGCGGGCACTAATGATGGCCTGGTGCAGATTACGCGCGACGGTGGCAAGAACTGGGACAACGTAACGAAGAATATTCCCGGTCTACCACCCTGGGGCACTGTCAGCAACATCGAGCCCTCGCGTTACGACGCGGGCGCCGCTTACATCACCGTCGACTTCCACCAGGTGAACAATCGCGATCCGTTTGTTTACAAGACGAGCGATTACGGCAAGAGCTGGAAACAGATCACCAACGGCATTCCGCATACGATGTTGAGTTACGCGCATTGCGTGCGCGAAGATCCGGTGCGACAGGGTTTGCTCTATCTCGGCACCGAAGGCGGCGTGTTCGTCTCCTTTGACGAAGGCGCGAACTGGGAGCCGTTGCAGTCAAACCTGCCGCACGCGCCGGTTTACTGGCTGGTTGTGCAGGAGCACTTCAATGATCTCGTGATCGCAACTTACGGTCGCGGCTTCTGGATACTTGACGACCTCGGACCGCTCCAGCAAATGAACGCGAGCGTGCGCGACAGCAATGCGCATCTGTTCAGGCCGCGGCCCGCCTATCGTTTCCGCAATACGGTCGTGCCGGTCTCAGTCGATTACGATCCAACCGCCGGACAAAATCCGACCTACGGCGCGTCGATTAATTACTACCTGAAGACAGCGCCGAGCGGCGACGTGAAGATTCGTATCGAAGATGCGAAGGGACAGACGGTGCGCACGCTGACAGGTACCAAAACTGCCGGCATCAATCGCGTCAACTGGGACCTGCGCGGCGAGCAAACGAAAGAAGTGCGGCTGCGCACCAGCCCCGCCTACGCTCCCGAAATTCGCAACGGCGCTGAAGGCTGGCGTCTCGCGCCCGACGGCGGTCGTATGTCTGTGCTAATGCCGCCGGGAACTTACACGGTGAAACTTTTGGTGGGCGGCGCGGAGTCAGCGCCGGGGCAAACTCTCAGCCAGCAGTTAGTAGTCAGGAAGGATCCCAACAGCGAAGGCACGGAAGCGGACATCAACGCGCAGCTGGCGCTGCTGTTTGAATTGCGCAAGGATTTGGAAAACGCGGCCGACATGGTCAACCAGATCGAAGTGATTCGCAGTCAACTCGCCAGCATCACCGCTCTGCTGGGTTTGTCAGAACCACCTGCGTTAGCGGGTGGGTCTTCCGCTCAAGCACCTACTGGGACCGCGGGCGTCTCGCCCGCATCAGAACCGGGAGCAGTAGCGACCGGGTCCGGGCAGAAGCCCGACCGTCAGGAAGGGCTTTCTTCGGATTACGCCGCCATCAAGCAGGCCGCTGACGATCTCGACAAGAAACTGATCGACGTTGAAGACAACTTGATCCAGCGCCGACTCACCGGTCAGGGCCAGGACACCGTCCGCTGGCCGCCAAAGTTGCTGAGCAAAGTAAATTATCTGGCTAACGGACTCGCCGGTGGTGATTTCCCGCCGACCACGCAACACCGCGAAGTGAAGGCTATGTTGGAAGAACAACTCGCCACCCATCGCCACCGACTCGACGAGATACTCGGCAAGGACCTTGACGCTTTCAACAAGCTGCTGCGCGATCGTGGTATTCAAAACGTCATCCCGCGCGTGCCGTAAGCCAGTGAGCCGTGAGCAGTGAGCAGTAAGCAGTTCTTCACGCCGGAGGCGTGACAGAAAGTAGCCAGGGGGCGGGGCCCCCGCGCGGGCAGCCCGCGTGGGGTGTTGGCGTAAGCGCGTGTTTCATGCGCCACCCCGGGATCGCAGACCCCAGGAAATCTATTCGCTCTGAAGGAGCGAAATAATCCTGTATCGTTCCGGGCGGCTTAGACAAATCCAACCAACAATGCCGCATTCATGCGGCCAGCCCGAAGGGCGATTAGGCCAGTCGTTTTACGGGTGGTTCCTGCGCGACGAAATATTTTGTCAGGCCGTTTCAACGGCCTGCCTTGACTGATGCCCGAGGCCAACGCCATGAGGTAAGCACGCTAAAGCGCGCTAATCAGATCGATGAGGCTCGA
>JBGPYG010000155.1:0-8066 GCA_041493085.1 Pyrinomonadaceae bacterium
GAGGCGGTGGACGACCTCGACAAGGTCCTCGAACGCTACAGCGATTTGCAGCATCAGTTTGAGCGAGAAGGCGGATTTGAATACGCGGCGAAGGCCGAAGCAATCCTGCAGGGGCTCGGCTTTGATCGTTCGACATGGGACCTGGAAACTGAAAAGCTGTCAGGTGGTCAACAGAATCGGCTGGGACTGGTCCGCCTGCTGTTGGCAGAGCCGGACGTGCTTTTGCTCGACGAACCAACAAACCATCTCGACGTCGCCGCCGTTGAGTGGCTTGAAGAATTTCTGCTCGACTACCCATCCGCCTTTGTAATCATTAGCCACGATCGATATTTCCTGGATCGTTCCTGCAAACGCATCATCGAGCTGGAAAACGGACGCGCCTCGAACTACACGGGCAACTATTCCGATTATCTTGTCGAGCGAGAAGAGCGGCGCGAGGCACAGCAGCGCGCTTACGACAATCAGCAACAGATGATCGCGAAGACCGAAGAGTTTATCCGTCGCAACCTCGCCGGACAAAAAACCAAGCAGGCAAAGTCCCGTCGGACTCTGCTCGCGAAGCTCGAGCGCATCGACGCAGTCCGCGCAGATCAATCCTCAGGTGACTTTCGGCTCAAATCAATCGAGCGTGCCGGTAATCACGTGCTGACTGTGGATCAGATGACCATTGGCTATTCAGACAAGTTGCTCGCGCGAGAAATTTCGTTTGTCCTGCGGCGCGGCGAGTGTCTCGGGATTATCGGCCCAAACGGTTCCGGCAAGACCACTTTTCTAAGAACGATTCTGAAGAAGATTCCGCCGCTTGCCGGTGAAATTCGCTGGGGCACGAAAGTTCAGGTAGGCTACTACGCGCAGCAACTCGATGACCTCGATGACCGAAACGAAATCATCATGGAGTTGCGCAGGGTTGCGACGCCGGGAGCGACTGCCGGCGAGCTGCGTTCGTTTTTGGCTAAGTTTCTTTTTAGGGGCGACGATGTTTACAAACGTGTTAGCGATTTGTCGGGAGGCGAGAAGGGAAGGCTGGCGCTTGCCAAGTTGATCTATTCCCGAGTGAACGTGCTTGTCCTCGACGAGCCGACAAACCACTTAGACATCCCATCGCGCGAAGCCCTTGAAGAAGCGCTCGATGCCTTCGAAGGAACAATACTCACGATCAGCCACGATCGTTACTTCCTCGATCGGGTCGCCACACAGATCCTGGCGCTCGATGGTGAAGGAGTTGCCGAACACTACGATGGCGACTATACCGAGTATCACGATTGGAAGGCCGGGGGAGGAATTGCGGCCAGCCAGCCAATATTCGAACAGCGCGATCGGGGCGTTGAAAACCTGGTCGACTTCGCTGCTGCCACTCAAACGTCGGGAGCGCAGTCGAAGTCTGCATCGGGAAAATCGAAACCGAGCGGTAAAGGGAAGTCGGCTGCTGCAACCACCAAAACACCAGCCATCAAGGTTATAAAGAAGAATAAGAGCGAGACTCTCTCGCCGCTGCAATTGGAAACAGAGATCGCTAAAGCTGAAGAGAAGTTGAACGAGATTTCTCGGCAGATGTCGCGACCGGAAGTTGCGCGCGACGCCTCAGAGCTGATCAAACTCGACGAGGAGTACCGTCAAACCGAGGCTCGGGTAGGCGTGCTTTATAGCCAGTGGGAAGAGGCGGCAGCAAAAAGCTAGGCGCCGAGCCTGAGCGCACGGCATGAACTGTCTTTGCGGCTACTTTGCGCTCTTTGCGGTTAAGGTGTTTCTTTTACCGCAAAGGACGCAAAGAACGCACAAAGAACCGCAAAGGAATGCGAGGTCAATCCTGCAAACTGATGCATCAGTACCGTTTTTGGCTCTCGCTTGACACCCATTAAGTGCTTTGTTACTTTCGGGGCCTCGTTTTGCCCGCTCTTTATCAGATAGTGGTTTAGACCTTTAGGCGCGTAGCTCAGTTGGTAGAGCGCTGCCTCGACACGGCAGAGGTCTGGGGTTCAAGTCCCCACGCGCCTACCAATAAAATCAGTAGTTTGCGGAGAAGGCGGTCCATCGGGGCCGCCTTTTGTGTCGTTACTCTGACATTGCAGCTATGGTAGTTCGCTCAATCGCGCCTAGGTGCTACAATCTGGCCCATGAATGACCGTGAGTTCACAAGACTAAATGCTCGGTTTGAGAAGGTTACGCGTGATGGGCATGCTATCGTCGAGGCCCTTAAGTCTCTTGGTCGCGCCAACGAGGTCACGAAATTTGTGCAAGGTTACACTGGCGTCACTCTGCAGCCACTCCTCAATGAGATCCGCCTCGGCGGATGCGCCGTGTTAGGAGACGGATCGATCGGTATTGTGAGAGTGAGGCGAGACTAGAAACTCTGACCAGTGATACTGGTGACTAACTTATCCTGTTGTAAAGAGCGACACACCTTCGCCGTTGCTGAAGATCCCTGCCACACATCCGGTCATCAGCGTCGCCAGCGTAGCTGCCAACAAGGCTCGTAAGCCGAGGCTGGCGAGGTCGTCGCGACGTGAGGGAGCAAGTGCCGCAGTGCCTCCTACAAAGATTGCCATCGCCGCCACGTGTGCGAAGCCGCAAAGCGCGTAACTCAGGATCACCACGGTCCGAGGATCGGTGATCTGTCCGCTGGAGATTGACTGTGCGAGATGGTTGTAGGAGAAGACCTCTGTCAGTATGAGTCGCTCGCCCAACAAGCGAGCTGCTATTGGTACATCGCTCGATTGCAGTCCAAGCAGAAAGGCGAAAGGATAGAAAACCCAGCTCAAGATTCTCACAAACGAAAGCGGTTCGCTCATTCCCAACCACGAACTGCCGGCGCCGAGTAATTTGTCGATCAGGGCTACGATTCCCAGAATTGCGATGAGTAGTGCCGAGACTCCTGCCGCCAGCTTCAGCCCGTCCATAGCTCCTTCGATAATTGCGCTTATAAGATTCTTTGAACGCGTCGATTCGTCCTCCTGAGGAACTGACGCGAGCGTCTCCGGCGTTTCGGTTTCGGGAATAAGCAGCTTGGATACGACGACGCAAGCTGGAATCGCCAGAACAGAAGCAGAGATCAGGTGTCCCGCTATTTGTGGAAAAACTCCGGTTAGAAAGCCCACATAGACTCCGAGCGTACTTGATGCCACCGTTCCCAGGCCGGTGGTCAACACCAGCAACAACTCCGAGCGCGTCATTTTTTCCAAATATGGTCGGACCACCAGCGCCGATTCGATTCCAACAAAGATATTCGCGGCACTGGAGAGTGATTCTGCGCCGCTGATTTTCATCGTTCGATGGAAGAGCCTGGCGAAGAGCCGCACGAATATCTGCAACACGCGGAGGTGATAGAGCATGGAGGTGAACGCTGCAAAGAAAATGACGACCGGCAGAACTTGAAAGACGAGGATGAAGCCGATGGATCCTGACTCTCCGGGACTTGCGGCAAGTGGTCCAAACAGGAACACGGAACCGCTCTTTGACGCGTTGAGTAAGACCAGCACCGCGTCGTTCAGCCAGAGTAAGATTCGATGCGAAGCGGGTAAACGAAAAATAATCAGACCGATCAGGAGTTGCAGAGCGGCTCCCCACGCTATCGTTCTCCAGGCAATCTTTCGTCGATTACTGGAAAGTAACCAGGCGATTCCAGCAAAGATCATGAAGCCCACGACTGACACGGCGTGATGAATCATATCCCTTCCATCCTCTTATTGGTTTTTATTGCAAGGGCCGTAAGATACGAGATGAAAGAAGCACGGGGCAAATCAGCGTTCTCGGGAGCGACGGCTGAGCATACGGAGCAGGTGTTCATAGGGCCCGGTAGTTTATAGATTTATCCGGCTCGAACAAAGCTACTTTCGACGATGTGAAGCCAAAAACATCTGGTTCTAATCGGCTTCTCTGGCAGACCTTTGGCAGACAACGCCTCGAAATCTAATCAGTTTATACATCGTGAGCGTGACATCTCTAGCCGCTCCAGTTAATGTTTAAGGCCGCAGGAACAATTACGCGCTTTACGTGGCGACTAATGACGGCGTTGACTCGGTAGGGGTCTGGGGTTCAAATCCCCACGCGCCTACCAAGTTCTAACTTTTGATAGGATGCTCCGGAAGACCTTCGTCATGAATCGAACGTTCTCGATTCTTTACTTTTTGATTGCCGCCACCTTTGTGCGGCTGCGGCGAAGGCGCTCCTATCAGAACCGATCAGTGCAGTAAATAGTAAATGGTGAATCGTAAATGGTAGGAGAGTTGGCCGTAAGTTTTTTGCGGCTATACCGCCCGCTGTGCGGAAGGTCTATGGCTTTCCGTTACGGCGCTTTAATGGACGGGGCAAGGTAGACAACCTGAAAGCGCTGAAGGCGCGTAAATAATTTCGCCCCGTTGGGGCGAAAAGATCTTCTAAAAGATTGGTCTGATCCTCTCTAGGGCGTTGGCCCAGGCTATCGCATTCCGCGCCTTCAGCGCGGTGTAGCACAAATGAGCTAGGTTAACGTAAAACTAAATGACGGTCCGGCGGCGCAGGTTACCGCGCCGATCACTGTGGGCGAAGCGCTGAAGAAGCTGGACCGCGATGCGGCGAAACAGGCTTTGGCAGCTCGCGTGAACGGTCGCGAAGTCGATCGTGCGCTTCTACAACAAGCGAGACACCGCCGAGCAGTGGATCAGGAGCCCGTCTCGGCGCCGAGTTCCGCTCTGCGCCACCCCCCATCGTTAAAGATACGAACGGCGGACCTTCAAACACGGAGGTCCGCGCTACGTGCTATCTCAAGGGCGATCACTGCTCGGCCGGGCAGTTGGTTGAGGATCCGCCCAGGATAGCCGAGCCGATGTTTCGCGTTGTTGAATACACCGGGCCGCAAAAAATATCGAAGGGACTGGGGACACCGCCCGCATTGTTGCCAGTGATGTTGTTCGAACTTTCGAACTTAGCGAACGACAAGTCCCCGATCTCAACGCCGAAGCGAACGTTTCCGGTGATCGTGGAAGATTGAATCACCGCCGTCGAACCGCCCTCCAACGCTATCCCGTCATGGCCGTTCCCCGAAATCGTGATAGGGTTGGAGCTGGGGGAGCCTAAAGTGAGGGTTCCATTCATCCCCATTACAATACCTGGGCCAAAGTTGTCTGAAATCGTCGAGCCGCTGACCTGCACGATGCTGCCAGACCCGCCGGCGATTCCAGCGCCATTCGTCGCCGCGCTGCCATTGCGCCGGATGGTCGAACCGGCGATCTTCACAAAATTTCCCAGGCCCATTTTCACGCCCAGGCCCGGATTGTCCTGAATGATGCAATTGACGAAATTGGCGAAACTGCGGTTGGTTACCGTGGCGCCAGAGCCCTGAGAAACACCTTGGCTGAAAATCGCGCCTTGCATGGTGACGTTTCTGATATCACAAGTGGTGGTGGGGCCGTCGCAGCCGATCCCCTCCCCACCCCCGTTGATGATGAAATTCCGGATGCTGACGGTTGAGCCCCCGACAGCGATTGCGGCGAAGTTCGGGTCGGTGCCGCCGTTGATGGTCGCCGTGGGGTTGCCTCGCAGGGTCAGGTTTTGATAGCCCACAATTTCCACGTTCTCATTGCACGTGCCGGTAACGCGCACTACGCTCGGCCCTGAAGTGGGCACCTGGGACAGGCCATCTGCTATGGTCCTGATTTTTGCCTTGGGATCGCTGCAGTCCACATCAACAATGGTCACTGTGCTCAAGGGATTCGGGATATTGGTTGGAGTCGTTGCCTCTTGGACCTTCGACTGGGCAGGAGCATCTATTGCGCCAGTGAAGAGGGCAATCGCTACTACCAAAAGGATACTTTTCTTTGAACGTTTCATCTTCGCGCCTCCTTTTTTGGATCTTGTTCTTGACTTGTCCACGAGCGAAAGAGCGAGTCTCGAACACGCTCTTGGACGGCACAAGTCCGCGCGGGCGGCCGTCGCTAATTTTGTTTCTTCTTGAGTTAAGTTGAGTATACCTCAAAATCAACTACACTTCATTTCACATTCTAGAACCAAGCGGTCAAAAGAAGTCGAGGATAACCTCCTACTCCCTGACAATTGTCTGCACGCTGCTAGAGGGCGTCCACGATACATCCGACCAGCGATTCGGTTAGAGATGGGAGCGCGTTCTGACGATTGGCCAGCAGCAGAGCGCGAGATAATGCCGTATGCGGCCGAAGTTTTCCCTGAGGCTTTCACCATAGCACGATCGAGTCGCATTCATACCTTGGAGGCCGTGCGTACTTTTTGGGAGAAAGCCACGCTGGTAAACGCTGAGTATCATCGGTCACCTGACTCTCGTTCGCCAGATCGCCTCTCGCGACACTAATTACGATCTCTTCAGACTCTCACAACTCGATATCGGAAATGACGCCCTGGCGCGCATGGATTTACTTGAACGCGTAGTGAAACATAAGAAGCTGTTCTTCGCTTCAGCTTGGGCAAGTTACGATACGGCGACACCGGGAGGGTTTCGTCTGATCCCGCCAGATCATCGCATTGCAGATCTTCGTCGTGACTACAAGGAGATGAAGGCGATGATCTTTGGTGTCTATCCTGCGTGGGAAGAGATCACGGACGCTTTGACGACGCTCGAGCGTCGGATCAATGACTGCTAGGAATCAGAGGGCTTTATGGATTGGCAGTAAGGCCGACATTGCGAAGCCTATGCGAGGTTTAGGCTCGGGCGTGTTCGAGATTGCCTTGCCATTTCGCGGTGACGCGTTCCGCGTGGTCTATGCGGTGCAGCTCGGTGAAGACATTTGGGTTGTCCATGTCTTTCAGAAGAAATCTACGCGGGGCATCAAGACAGCCAAAGCTGAAATCGATCTGGTCAAGGACCGTTTGAAGAGATTGAAGGAGATGTTGCGATGAAAAGCAAAAAGCTAGAGGTAGTGAAGGGAAGCGGAAATGTTTTTCGCGACCTGGGACACAAGCATGCCGATGCCGATCTGTTCAAGGCAATTCTGGCCGCCGAGATCATCAAAGCGCTCGAGCGTGAGGGGCTAAGTGTTCGCGGCGCGCAGGGGCGCACCGGAATTGCGGCAGCGGACTTCTCGCGCATCCGCAACGCGGATCTCGGGCGGTTCACTGTCGATCGCCTAATGTCGATCATCAACCGGCTCGGGTCACGAATCGAAGTGAAGATTAAAGTGCGCCGAGCTGAAACGGTCGAACACGGCATGCCTGCGTAGGAGTCTGTCGGAAAAAGAACTCTGCGCGTCCTTTGCGTCCTCGGCGTCTCTGCGGTGAACTATTTTTGGGCGCAAATTCACCGCAGGGGCGCAGAGCACGCGGAGATTACGCAGAGAAGAACCATTTTCCCGACAGACTCCGTAGAAGGCTAATTAGCTTCGCCTCCCCATGCGAAAGTTTGGCAGACTTTTGGCAGACCACGCTTACTCATTAGTCAATCTATGCGGCGTGGAGGTGACTTCTCTAGCCGCCTTCGTCAATGTTTATGGTGACAGAAACGATCACGCGCCATCCGAGATGACCGGGGTCGGCGTTGACACGGTAGGGGTCTGGGGTTCAAATCCCCACGCGCCTACCATTTTTATGTCAAAGCCTCTCAATAATTTAGCTGCCTCATGTAGAGCGCGGGCGCAGATGCAATCCGCAGCTAGAGCCCAGGTTCGTAAAGATGAAGTAACAAAGCTCACGTCAGGATGGCTTCTCGTCTTGAGCTAAACTGGTTGGACTCTTGGCGGTTTCATTAGGAACCGTGACCGTGTTCCCCGACGCGAAGAGTTCGACGCAGCCTTCCAACGTCGACAATTTCGGATAATCAGATTCAGGAATCCGGACATCCAGTTCCTCGTCAAGGGCAATCACAAAATTGAGGAAGTCCATTGAGTCGATGTCGAGCTGATCGCGAAAGCTGACGTCTGGTTTAAAGCGAGTTAGGTCCGCTTCGGGAGCAATCTCGCCGAGGATTCGTAATACCCGGACTTTGATTTCTTCTTGTGTCATAGCTTGCCCGGGTCCTGGAGTAGCCGGTCGACCGCTGAGAGGAAGAGACTACCGCGGTGGCCGTCGCTCACGCGATGATCAGCTGCCAGCGTCGCTTTAATAGCAGGACGGGAAACGACTTGTCC
>JBGPYG010000096.1:0-10500 GCA_041493085.1 Pyrinomonadaceae bacterium
GAAGGGGACGATCGTCGTGTCCACCCAGTAGATGCTGCCGTCTTTCGCGCGATTGCGAATCTCACCCTTCCAGACGCTGCCGCTGCCGATTGTAGTCCATATATTGCGGATGAACTCCGTTGGATGGTAGGCGGAATTTATGATGCGATGGTCCTGGCCCAGCAACTCTGCGCGCGAGTACTTCGAGATGCGGCAAAATGCGTCGTTGACGTAAGTGATGATCCCGCGCTGGTCGGTGATGGCGACGATCGTTGACTGATCGAGCGCGAACTTGATATCAGCCAAGTCTTTGAGCGAATCCTCAAGACTGTTTGCGGCAGTCGACTCGCCGTCAATTGAATCTCTTACTGCGGCCTTATTCATGCGTCGAAATTGTACCGCATTTGGGAGGATAGTCAGGCACAGACCCAGCTTGAATCAGCTTCATGTGTCTGTACCCGCCAGACTGGCTTCTTCCAGTTTCTTCAGTCGGTAGCGAAGCTGGTCGCGCGAGATGTCCAGGAGTTCGGCAGCCTTGGTCTGGTTTCCGCCACTTTGTTTCAAAGCCTGCCGTACCAGGGACATCTCGACGTCGTCGAGCGACACTCCGTCGGCCGGCAGGCGAAACTGATCCGCTGATTTGGCGCTATCGACGCGCGCTTCGCTCCCGGTGCGCGATTCACCCGCTAAACCGCGCGGCAGATATTTTGTCGTGATTGTTTCATCATCTTCCAAAATCATGGCCCGCTCGATCACGTTCCGTAGCTCGCGGACATTCCCCGGCCATTCGTAGCGGCGAAAAGCAGCGAGCGCCTCTGCCCCGATGCCATCAATGCTTTTGCGCAGACGGCCTCTGAAGCTATTTATGTAGTATTCAGCCAGCAGCCTCACGTCATCGCCACGCTCACGTAGCGGCGGGATGTCTATTTGAATCACCGAGAGACGATAAAACAGATCAGCACGAAAGCGGCCCGCTTCGCCTTCCGTTTTGAGATCCCGATTCGACGACGCAATCACGCGCACGTCCAGCGGCAAGTCCTTCAGACCGCCGACGCGACGAAACGAGCCTTCTTCCAAAACACGCAAGAGCTTTGCTTGCAGACTCAGTTCCAGCTCGCCAATTTCATCCAGAAAAAGCGTGCCGCCTTCGGCTTGTTCGAACAATCCTTCCTTGCGTGCTTTCGCGTCAGTGAATGCGCCCTTCTCGTAACCAAACAGTTCGCTTTCGATCAGTGTCCCCGGCAAGGCCGCGCAGTTAATCGCCACGAATGGCTCCGCGGCGCGAGTGGATTGGTAATGGATCGCTTTTGCGACGAGATCCTTTCCCGTGCCGGATTCGCCTTGCAACAGGACCGAGGAGACCTCGCTCTCCGCAACTTTCCGCGCGAGCCCCAACATCTCTCGTATCGCCGGAGATTCACCCACAATCTGATTGAAGCTGAACTGCTGAGACCTCTCGCGCCGAAACAGCTTCACTTCCTTACGTAAGCGACCGGCTTCGATGCCATTGCGAATCGCTACCTGCAGCTCTTCGAGGTTTATTGGTTTGCCGATGAAATCGTAAGCGCCGCCGCGCAGCGCTGCGATTGTTTCGTCAATGAGCACGTTCGCCGTGATCATGATCGCGACCGCCTCGGGCTGGCGATGGCGAATCTGGCGCAGCAAGTCGAGGCCTGACCCGTCGGGCAAGTTAATGTCCAGCAGAATCGCCGCGGGCGGTTCCGCGTCGAAAGCAGCCAGTGCTGCCGAGGCAGTTTCCGCTTCAACGGGCTCGTAACCCCAGCCACGCAGCGCTTCCCCGAGCGACCAGCGAATCATCTTCTCGTCATCGACGACAAGAATCTTTTGTTTGTAATCCTTCAGGGTGTTGTCTTTCACTTTCCAGTCGCCTGCTGTGCCGGAGTATCCAACGGCGACTCTGATTATAGGAGACTAAAGCGAACATCACGAAACTTGCGTGGGCTGTTGGGATGCCAGGCGCGCAGCTTCGATCTCCTTGATCTTCGCGCGCAACCAGGCCTTCAAAGCTTCCTCGAGTTTCTGCTGGTCGTCTTCGCCTTCGAGTTGCTCAAGCGTCTCTCCCGACTCGTTCAGAGGTATGAAATGACACGGTATGTCCTCCGAACGCCGGTTGCCTGGCACGAAGTCGATCAGGTGACATTCACTGCACGGATGGACCTTCTCCGAATATGCATAGTTGATGCAGCTTAGCGAATCCTGAAACGGCGACTTGGCTTTCCAGGGTGTCCGGACAGAACGGCCGTAGCCGCCTTTTTCGATGAAGCCGAGTTCTGCCTGCAAGACCTCAAGAATATCGCGATCATCCTTTGCCATAATCACCTCCTTCTGACCAGAGGGGAGATCTTCGTGTCTGACACCGACTCGTTCTCCCGTATGCGCCTTAGCGAAGTTTCTCGCTGCCGCAAAGACGAATAACCCTTGCGGCTCCGCATCGTTACTAGCAGTTAATTCTTAGGCTGATGCTGCTCGGTGCTCTGTCTCCTTATCGGCAGGCCTTGCCGAAGCTGCCAAGTGTTGCTTGAAAAGACTCGCCGTTGCGGTCAGAAAATCATAGGATGTCACTATCCCAACGAGCTGGTTGTCATCGACTACGGGAAGGCAACCAATGCCAGAGCGTCGCATGATCTCGATGGCTTCCAGCGTGGGTGTCGTTGATGACACGCTGGTTGGATTCGCCTTCATGATCTCTCGCACGGTCATAGAACTCCCCTCGTGTGCAGTTGACCCGCGGCTCAACAGACGCAAAAGCGCGCGGTGAGTTACCAGTCCGACCAGACGACCGTTTTCGTCTTCAACGGGAACATGCCTTATGTGCCGCCAGTCCATCAGGCTGGCTGCAAGATCCACCAGATCATCGGGACGCACTGTAAAGAGATCGGTGGCCATGAACTGTCCCACCGTTTGATAGCTCTGGCTCCAGTCGTCCAATTCGCCCGCTTCGGCCAATTTCCATTCGTGCACCGGCGTGTCCCCCTTCTGCAGCGCGAGAATAGTCGAAGTTAAGATCCGGGTCTGCATGTCGATTGGCTCATGACCCTTAAGTGACGCCAAAGAGTCCAGCATCCATTGCGCTCCTGTTTGGCCGCTACGAACACGTCCCTTCACGACGTCAAGGTATTTATCGATATCGCTGGAATCGACGTTAGCCTCTTTAAGGCCCGCGCGCGCCAATGGCAAGAGGTCATTCAGAATCAAGGAAGTAGCACTGAGGCTTTTGCCGTCCAGCCATCTCAACTGCGCATTCAATCCGTGCCGGGCAGCCGCAAAAAAGTTTTCCTTGGCATCGTCGAAACTCAAACGCTTCGCGATCTCGCCGTACTCCTGTGGCAGGGCGACCATTAGCCCGACAAAGAAAGCGGCATTTGCCATCTCATCTTGCACGGTTGGCCCGGACGGCAGCGCGCGATTCTCGATCCGCAAGTGGGCAATTCCACTGGCGACGCCATAGCAGGCCCGGTTCCAGCGCCACACCGTGCCGTTATGCACTCGCAGAGCGGAGAGAAGTGGAGTCTCGCCTCGCGCCAATACTTGAAAGGGATCTTCATCCGGTTGTGTGGTCATGATCGGGCGGAAGCGAGAAATCTGCTCATGGAAAAGTTCTACAACCGAATTCTTGAGCCACTGGTCGCCAAAACTCACTCGTGTTGGCTGGCTGCGGGCCAATTGTGTGCGGGAACGAGCGTCGGTCGAGTGCTGGAACAACGCCACACGCGTTTCCTGCCATAACCGGTGACCAAACAAGAGCGGTGAGTTAACTGCTGCTGCGAGCACTGGAGCCGTGATCGCCTGGGCCATGTTGTAACGCGATGCAAACTCGGCTGGACTCGTCTGAAAATGCACCTGGAAACTTGTATTGCACGATTCCATCATGATGTTGTCGTGTGTGATCTGGAGTTCGTCCAGCCCTTTGATATGAATCGCTAATGGTCCGCCTCGAAGACCGATCACGCCGCGGTTAAGCTGATGGTAGCGGGGAATCGGCGCCAGATTTTCCAGCGTCAAATCTGATTTTTGCAGCGTCGGCAAGATGCCGGAGAGAAGCACATCAGCGCCCAGCTCCCCGGCACTAGTACGTACCAGCGACAGGAGCTCGCGCAGTTCATGCTCCATCTTGCCAAAACATCGCCCCGTCAGTGGCAGTGGAGTCAAATTGGCTTCGAGATTGAATCGGGCGATCTCAGTGGTCAGTCGAGAGTCCTTTGCGCGATCCAGGACTTCCAGAGAGATGGGTGCAGGACGCATGTTCCGATCAATGAGAAACATTTCCTGTTCTGCCCCAATTCGCGTCACGCCGGCCTCGAAGCGGCCGGTTTCGATCATGAATTCAAGAGCGTAAAGATCCTCAAGCAGCGCCTTCATAGAGGCCTGCGAGGTTTCCTGGTCAAATTGCTGCTCAACGTTGTGCTCGCCCATAGGATTCAGGTCGATGTAGAAAGTGCTTATCCCCAAAGGCAAATGCAGGATGTCCGCCCCGGGTGCTTCCGAATTTGATGGTTACTCCGGCAATTCACATGCCGACTACTCAAAGCGTAACAAACTGTCGATATCGGTTAGCGGCAAAGCGTTGGTTGCGGCTTTTTGCGCAGACTGCGGGATTTTCCCCGCGTTCGTCAGTTCAACGCCAACTTCATTTCTTACGCGGATGGCATTCAACGCATTGGAACATCGAAATATCACCCAGATTTACAGGATGCTGGAACGGTTTGTTCGGTTTGTGGCAAAACTCGCATTTGTGAACGGCGAGCGCGCCCAGATCGACCGGGTGTTGGAATGGTCCGGTCTTCGCATTATTTTGGGGCAGTCCGGCAGAGTCGTAGATCATGGTGTGGCAGACGTCGCAGTTGTTGGTGATGACTTTGCCGGTATTGCTGACGTGCTCGCCATCGTGACAGCGGAAGCAGCCCGAGAAATAGAGATGGCCGATATTGTTTGGGTGAGTCTGCCAGTCGGTTTTCATCTCCGGGAAAAAGTAGTCCTGAAATATGCGCTGAACTTCGGTGACCGCACCTTTGATCGCAGCCTGCTTCTGCGAGTACACATCTTTGTAGTTCGTTTGATAGAACTCATTCAGACTCTTATCAATTGAGGCTAGCGCCTGGGGCGTTGTTTCGTATGAGCCACTCAGCACTTCAACCGCTTTGCGCTTGAGATACGGTATCGAAGGATCCAGTCTACCGGTGACGAAAGCCTGGTCCACGGCAACATCCGGCGGCAGATAGACGTGCGCGGGACGATTATGACAATCGACACAGTCCATCCGGCGCTTACTGGCGGCGGCAATCTGCTCCGGTGTAAGCGGTCGCGCGCGATCGTAGTACTGATTGACATTGCCTTGTCGATCTTTGATTTGCACCCAGGGGATTATCTGCCGATGATCGTCCGTGGCGATGTAGGTAACTTCGTTTCCAATGTTCATGTGCCAGTGGATGCCCGTGACGAGCCCGTTGGTCGGACTGCCTCCGCCGACATTTATCAGCATACGTCTTTGACGCAGGGTGTTCTGCTCGTCATAGCCGTAACGATTGAAGACCTTCATTTGCGCGCCAAAAAACTTTTCGGGCCAGTGACACTGCTCGCAAGTCTCCGGCGCTGGCCGGAGGTTGTGCACCGGCGTGGTGATGGGCCGCGAATATTTATTGAAGCTCACTGAATAAAGCTGGTAAGCGCCGGAGAGTTTTGAACGCGCGTACCAACCGGCGCCTGATCCCACGTGACAATCAACACAGCGGACCCGCGCATGAGCGCCGGCCTGGTAGGCCCTGAATTCCGGTTTCATCACGGTATGACAAGTCTCGCCACAGAAGGCGACCGATTCGGTAAATTCGAACGCCCGATAGCTTCCAAAAGCGCTGGCTGAGATAAAGAAAAACGTAACCACGAGAAAAGTCAGAAAAGCACTACGCGCGTGAGGGTCGTTCAAATCCAGCTTTGGGTAAGCCGTGATAGCATCGGGCGCAGATCGCCGTCGTCGTCGCCGCTCCAATATCATGCCCAATGCGACAACGAACAGGCCAAACATCAGGATCGAGGGAAAGATTATGTAGGTGAGAATCCCCACGTAAGGATTCTCGACAGCTGATGTGAGCTCGATGAAAAACAGGAGGACAACACTAGCCAGGCTAGCGATGACAATCGCTGCCCCGACGAAGCTTATGTAGTTGCGGAAGAGGCTCGGCTTTTTGCGAGCCCGTGGTTCGATCTCAGCCATCTTGTTCTGCTCTAAAATAGACAATCAAACCGGCTACCGCAACGATGGGATCAGATCCAATCGTCCATACTGGTTAGCCCTTCATCACGGTCGCGTTGCAGGGCTAATTAGAACACATTCAATCCGCCGGACGCTCATCCAATATTGTCGCTTCCGTTTTCACTTCCTCTTGCTCGGTCTGTTGCTGCAATTGTTCGTAAGCCAGTTCGTGCTCTTCTTTATATGATGCTTCAGAAACGCGCCCATCGAGAATTGCAAAGTTGATCGGGTACACATCAGGATCGAAAATCACGTGATAGAAGTGCCAGACAACAATAGCAAGTGTGGCCAGCACTGCTTCGTAAAAATGAATTGACAGCGCAATATCGATCCACCATCTGGCCAGAAAGCTAAACACCGCAATCTTGAACCAGATCATCAGGCCCGTCAGGCCCATGATGATTGTGCCCCAAACGACCGCCCAGTACTCGGCTTTCTCTGCGTAACCGAAGCGCGCGATTTTCGGCCTGAGTTTTTGGACTCCCAGATAGTAGCCGAAATTTTGTATCACGTCCCTGAAGTCTTTCACTCTCGGCAGCATATCCTTGACCCACTGCCGCCCTTCTGAACTCAGCGCGAGATAGAGCAGGTGATATGCTCCGGTCACCAGCATGACCACTGCCGCGATGCGGTGAATCGTGCGCCTGAAACTTTCATTCGATCCGAGCAGCCAAGCCAGCCAGGAATCGGGATACTGAAGCGCAAACCCGGAAAACACGAGCACGAGGAAACTCGTTAACAACAACCAGTGCTGTAATCGTTGATTGCGAGTCAAACGGACAATCGTCCGGCGTTCGGAACGACGCTTCGCTGCTGCCTTTTTTCGCCACACCAGCGCGTTGTGCGCGACCATTCCGCCAATGACCAGCACAATCAGGGGAAGATAAATCCAACGGACGACCCTTGTTCCCACAGCCGACATATCGCGTCCGTAAGCCACGCCCGAGGTTAACGGGGCGCCAAGATGAATTCGGCCCTTGGTAAAGTTGGCCGTAGCGCCGATGTGGCATTGCCCGCACGTCTGCGGCAGATTAGCGGCATTGATCATCGACTTCGGATCGGACGAAGGCAGAATGTTGTGGACCCCGTGACAGCTCGCGCAATTCGCGACTACTTTCGATCCAAACTTCGAGGCAAGTCCGTGATAGCTGGCCTGGTAACTGCTCACGCGTTCGCTCGCCACGCCAAACTCCTGCGACAGTGCGACCCCCTCGTGGCATTTGGCGCAGCTGTCGGTGCCAACCGCGACCGAAGCCGATCCGGTATTTTGCTCAAACGGCATTTTGATGTTGTGAATGCCGTGGCAATCGGTGCAGACAGGGGCGCGCGAAACGCCACGAGCAACCGCCTGGCCGTGTATGCTCGCCGTGAATTCGTTAGCTTCACGTTCGTGGCACTTACCGCAGGTTCTGGGAACGTTGACTTTGAAGATTGATGACTGCGCATCCGAGGCAGCGCGGATGTCGTGACTATTGTGGCAGTCAGTGCACACTGCCGCACGTGTATTACCACGGGCGACGGCTTTGGCGTGAACACTCTCTCGGTAAGACAGAAACGGCTGGTTAGTAATTCCGCTTCCCTGCATGACGGATTTGTCGCCGTGACAACGCCCGCAGGTCTCGGCGACGTTGGCGCGATTTATCGTTGACTTGGGAGCGCTGGCCGGCAGGATCGTAGTCATGTCGCCATTTCTGGTGTGGCAATCAAGACACGTCGCGGCCTTCGCTCCATTTCGAATCGACAACGCGTGGAAACTGTGATCGTAAGCGGCGTGTGGCGCCGTGTGGAAAAGCGAACCGGCTAAATATGGAAGTGTCTTTCCCGGGGCGTGGCATGCCTGACATTGAAGCGCCGGAGGCGCGCCAGGAACAGTAGCATTGGGCCCGCCGATAATGCTTCCTTCGTTAGGTGTTACCGAAGGCGCGGAAGTATTTTGATCAGCGTTTTGATTACCTTGGGCCGCGACAGATTTGAGCGCGTTAAGACAGAGCGCGGCGCAGATCAAAACTCCAGTAAGGACAATAGCGACAGCAAGGTAACGTCTCACAGAACTTGGTTCCTTCTCAGCGGCGGCCTCAAAGTGTTCCCAATGCCATTGGGGCGCAAGAGCCTCCAAAGTCGTACTCAAACCATCAGAAGCCCAGCCGAACAGCAAAAGCTAAACAGCAAAAGCCTACACGCGCTGTGGGCGCATGCAGGCTTTGCTGTGTACGGTTCCGATTTCCCGGTAGAAGCCACGGTTATGTAATACCAGCCCTGCGGTTCAGGGATTCATTTCCTAACCCTGGCCTCAGACCATAATCCTAATGCCTTTGCGACTTCATGAAAGCAACCAGGGCCTTCGCTTGATCCGCCGTGATGCCCTTCTCTTCAAAGCCTGGCATATTTGGCGGCTTCTCCATCTTCTTCCCGTTGAGCACGGTCTGAATGAGATCGTCATCCCCCTTGGTCGCATCAAACTTCTTCTCAGCCGTTGCTCCGTGGCAGGCGAAGCACTTAGTCCTATACAACGCG
The DNA here is from genome assembly GCA_041493085.1 of Pyrinomonadaceae bacterium. GTDB lineage: Bacteria > Acidobacteriota > Blastocatellia > Pyrinomonadales > Pyrinomonadaceae > PSRF01. The sequence goes on from JBGPYG010000096.1 coordinate 8,762, forward strand.
GCCACATCGTCCTGAGTAGTAGCCCGCGCAGGAACCGAAGCGATCAAAAGCGTCGCCGCGATCATTGTACCGCCAAGCACGAACGCCAGCTTTATCCATCGAGCAATCGAAATCATAATCATTGCCTCCAGCTTTCTCTAAAAAACAAACAGGGATTCAACCCTCCAGCATGCCGAAGCGCAATGACTGTGCCGCGCAAGGATCGGGAGAAATCGCAAATTAAGTCCGACCGTTTGCGACCTTTTGCCCGAAAATAACGGAAAATTCCCCACCGGCGAATTTCACATCAAGCCGCAGTCTTCTTGTGACATGCCACGCACTTCTTCGATGTCGGCGGCGGCGGAGTCAAATCAGGCCTGGCCTTCACGACTGCGTCATGACAGCCGCCACAGCGGCGATGGAACGCCTGCTGGTTAGTCATGACGGTAGGTTCGGCGCTGCCTTCAAACTTGACTTGCGGAATCTCCGGCAGAAGTTTTGGTTTCGTGTCCGCTCGCGCATGACAATCGCGGCAGACAGCTCCAACTGCATTCGGATCTTTTTCAAGCAACTCCATCGTTAAAGTAGTGGTCCGGTCGGCCGGCCACACTGTCTTGTGTGGAGGGTGCTTCAGCGCTTCGGCTGCCGGCTGCGCGGTGTGGTGACATTCGACGCAATCGATCTTGCAGGTGCCGTCGGCACTGCGGTTCTTGGTTATGTGATCGAGGTGGTTGAAGGTAATCTGACCCAGCTTCGCGTCCTTCCCCAGGATGATTACTTCCGGTGGTTTCTTGGCGTCCTGAGCTGATACGCCGGCCGTAATCGTCGGTGCGCCCGAGACCAGCAGGATTGCAAAAATGAAGCCCGCGATTATCATAAGAACTTTCATGGTTAAGCTCCTTTGTAAACCCAAGGTTTTTTGTAACCCAAACTGTAAGCTGCGCCGCGAGCTAACAGCTTGCGTTACATCAAAAATGCCACGCAGATCCCGTATGGCAACGCTTGCAGACTGTGAAATCATCGCCGCCGAACGCGCGCTTGCCGTCATGACAAGTCATGCAACTTTGCGCCCGCCCCGTGGCGTGATGGTTGAGCGGTTCCGGCGCCGTGACTTGCCTTCGCTGCGGCATACCCGCTCTGACCTGATGACATTCATTGCATGTAACCTTTTGATGCTTTGCATGACTAAAGCTAACGCGGAATGCCTGCGCGAACGCCGGCGTTCGAGAATATCCGCCCAACTGATGACAAGTGCCGCACGAAGAAATATCGCGACCGCCAGATTGCGCGCGGGGAGTGTGGCATCCATAGCAAGTGGTGTGGGCGTTGAAGCCCGCTGGGATCGACATTGCCACGCCACCACGCGAAGGGCGATGACACGACGCACAACTGACATTTCCCATCTTCACATGCCGTGAGTGATCGAACTTCATGCGAAAGCTCCGCAAACGTGGAAACGATTTCAGGGCTCCTGATTTCACGTCGGTGTGACAGATAGTGCAGATCGGGCTGTCGGAATTTGAAAACTGTTGCGCATGACATCCGGCGCAAGGCAAGTGACCGGAACCGCCCGGACGTTTCGGAATCGGTGAATTGGAGTCGCGACGATGACAGAGCAGACAAGGGAGCCGCGAGTGATTTTGGCTGTTGTGCTGAAACTTTCCGTAATCCAGTCCTTCCGGAAATTGCATCTGCGCCTGATTTGCAGCTTCGGTGGGCCCTGCGAAGGTAGAGAAGCTGAGGCCAGAAACGAGAGCCAC
>JBGPYG010000072.1:0-11635 GCA_041493085.1 Pyrinomonadaceae bacterium
GTGCAGTACCGTGAACATCTAGATCAGCAGCAGCGTCTCGCAGAGCAGCATTCAGCACAGCTACAGCAGCAGAAGCGTATGGCGCAGTACCGTTTCCAGCAGCAGTATCTCCAGCGCCTACGTCAGCAGCAATTAAGACTGCGAAACGCACCTAACTACAACTATGGTCGCGATCCGTACTTCTACACGCCTCCGAGCTATCGATACTCTCGTGGCGGCAGCTACTACGAGACGAATGAGTACGGCGCAAATTTGCTACGGCAGGCCGTGAACTATGGTTATGAGGAGGGCTTCCGCGCCGGGCAGGCAGACCGGCAGGATCACTGGGGCTACAACTATGAAGACTCTTACGGCTATCGCGACGCCAACTACGGCTATAGTGGCTACTACGTAGAGCGGGAGGACTACAACTATTACTTCCGCGAGGGCTTCCGTCGCGGCTACGAGGATGGCTACTACAGCCGCTATCAATATGGCCGCCGCTCGAATGGCAAGTATGTCATCCTGGGCGCCATTTTGAGTGCAATCCTCACCTTGGAGGTTCTTCGCTAAAGAAAGTAAGTGGAGCCGAGCGTCGCTTTCCCCCCTTCCGAAGAAGGAGCTAATGGTCTGGTCTCTCGCGGAAGAAGAGAAAACAGAAATGATCTAAATCACGGAGGAAAAGAGATGAGAGTAACAAAGTTAATGTTAGCGGCGGCCCTGGTCGCTCTGGTGATGAGTTCCGGGCCGTGGGTGAGCAAGTCAACAGCTCGTACAAAAGGCGAGAATGACACCACGAAGCGGCTTAACGCTGCGGCTGATGTACTGAGGGAAATCATGGCCGCGCCCGACAAGGGTATTCCGCAAGATTTGCTGGACAAGGCAGCCTGCGCCGTGATCGTGCCGAACGTGAAGAAAGGCGCCTTCATCGTCGGCGCGAAATACGGCCGGGGCTTTATCATGTGCCGACACAAGAACGGGCGCGGCTGGTCGGCGCCCGGCGGAGTGAAAGTCGAAGGCGGCAGTGTTGGGTTTCAAATTGGCGGATCCGAAACTGATGTCGTAATGCTGCTTATGAACCAGAGCGCCATCGATAAGCTTTTGTCCAGCAAATTCACCATCGGGGGCGATGCCTCGGTGGCGGCGGGTCCAGTAGGCCGTACGTCTTCGGCTCAGACGGATGCGCAGCTTCACGCGGAGCTGCTCACCTATTCGCGCGCGCGCGGACTATTCGCCGGCGTCTCCCTCGACGGCGCGACTTTGCGACCCGACGATGACGCAAATAAGGACATGTACGGCAAGAAAATGTCGAACAAAGATGTAGTGCTGGGGAACGTGAAGGCACCGTCGACCGCGGCCAGATTGATCGCGGAGTTGAATAAACACTCCAGCCGGAGGGCTAGCGAGTAATCAACTGCAAGGGGCGGATGAGCGTGAACTACACGAAGCTGACGCCGCCGTTTGGCGGCGTCAGGTAGCCGGGCCTAACCATTGTCGATTGAGTCCCAACATCGTGACCAGGTAGAGTCGCGGCCTACTCTTCGCCATCAAAGCACGTGTAGCAAACTCGTTTGAAGGCCTCGTAACTTAGCAACTCGACTTCCGGCGCAAGGTAACTGTCCTTCACCGGCTCCTCACGCAGCAGATCGGTACTGAGATACTTCCGGTTGTCATCAGGAAATACGGTCGTAACCACCGCCGTATCGCCGAGCTCTTTCTGTGCCATCAAGGCGCCGATGAAGTTAGCCCCTGATGAGATGCCGACCGCGAGGCCGAGGCCGGCGGCGAGCTTCTGGGCCATCAGGATCGCATCACCATCCGGCACACTGATCACCGGATCGAGCTTTTCAAGATCGAGAATCGAGGGAATGAATTCGTCAGAGACGCCTTGAATGCGATGCTGGCCAGCTTTGCATCCGGTAGAGAGTGTCGGCGATTCGGCGGGCTCGAGCGGATACAGTTTGATCGCGGGGTTATGCTGCCGTAGAAAGTTTCCCGCGCCCATGACTGTGCCGCCAGTGCCGACCCCGGCGACAAAGGCATCCGGCTTGATAGAGTGAGAGTATAGTTGCCACCAGATCTCCGGTCCGGTCGTCTGCTCGTGCGCTTCGACATTTGCCACATTGGCGAATTGTGCAGGCAGGAAAACGTTGGGCTCACGCTGAGCAAACTCTTCGGTCATGCGGATGCTGCCCAGAAAACCGCCTTCTTTACGACTGACCGGAATGATTTTCGCGCCCAGGCTTTTGATCAAGGCAACTCGCTCCTGGCTCATCCAGTCGGGGATGAAGATGACGACTTGATGGCCCAACGCCCGCCCGATCGCGGCGAAGGAAATGCCTGTGTTGCCGCTGGTGGCTTCGACGATCGTATCTCCAGACTGTATGCGCCCCTCTCCGTATGCCTTTTTGAGGATATGAAAGGCCATCCGGTCCTTGATGCTGCCGGTCATGTTAAGGTGCTCGGCCTTCGCATAGATGACGCGCGCTTTTCCTCTGAACGAAAATCGAATAGCAAGCAACGGCGTGTTGCCAATCATGTGCTTCAACTGCTTGAAGCGGGCCGGCGTCTTGCGGATCAATGAATTAGTTTGCATCAAAGGATCGATGCCCTGGGTTGTGATTTGGTTTTGCATAAGAACCAATGAAACCACCCATCCGCAACACCACGCCAACGCGGCTGCCGCGTCGGGGACCCCCGGTCCGCAGGTGGTACTGACAAACCGTCCCTCACGGTCGGGCGACTGCCCACTCGCCGAGGAGCAAGACGTATTCCGCGAGCTTATGGTCCTTTTGAAGCCGAGTTTGCTGCGTGAGGTTGATAGCTCTCAGTCGCTGATTGCGGAATATGCCCAGATGATTAAGGGATTATTCGCAGTTGGATGTCATGAATCGCCAAAAACTGCGCACATTACGCTCCGGCACAATCGTTGCTCAAGTCCCCTCAGGAGGCAGGGCTGACAACCCTGAAGAAGCTTATGAAAATCGAGTGCATCCTTTGTCCCACGGATCTCTCGCCCGATTCCGACCAGGCTCTGCGATACGCGATAGCGCTGTCGCGGGCATATCACGCCGAACTGATCCTTTTGCATTGCAACTCCATTGGTGACGGGCTGGCGCAGCAGGGAACCCACGATGAAGCAGCTCAGGCGATCAGGGAGGCGCTTCAGAAGCATTCGGGCTCGGAAGACCTGGCTGGACTCGATTGGAAAAGCCTGGTCGTCAATTGTGACGACGCCGGCGCGGCGATCGCGCGCGAAGCTGCCCAGTATGGCGTTGACCTGATCGTCATGCGTTCACGCCGGCGGCCGCATCGCGCAGCGCTATTGGGATCGACCGCCGAGTCGGTTTCACGGACGGCACCCTGCCCAGTGTTGGTGATGCATACCGATGAACGCGATTGGGTAAGCGGCGTTGATACGAAGATCGAACTTAAACGCGTTCTTGTGGCTTACGATTTCTCAGACTACTCCGAGTTGGCGCTCAACTATGCGTTGTCGTTCGCACAAGAGTATCAGTCGGAGTTGCATTTACTCCACGTGCTGCCGCCTTTCACGCTAAACGAATCGGAGATCTCCTGGTATCCACTCGGGCGGGAAGGAACGTATCACAAGGCAGCGCATCGTTTGCAGAAGGCCGTTCCCCCGGAAGCGCATCTTTGGTGCGACATCAAGCACGCTGTCAGCGAAGGCCAGCCATATCGGGAGATACTCAATTACGCTGAGAAAAACGAAATTGATCTCATCTGCCTGGGTGCGCATGGAGCAGGTTTCGGTATGCGGGCTCTGTTCGGATCAAACGTAGATCGAGTGTTACGGCAAGCCCCTTGTCCAGTACTGGTGACCCGGCCGCTAAAGCCTGCAATGTCATCCCGGCGGGAAACTGAGACTGGAGTTGGAGCGGTAGCCTTATAAAGAGTTAGCGCCGCAGATCGTTTAGTTGAGGGCCGGTAACGAGGGTTATGAGAATTCTTCTGGCAACGGATGGATCTCCCTGTAGCGAAGCGGCCGTTAAGGAAGTAGCGACGCGGCCCTGGCCTCCGAACAGCGAGTTCAAAATTATTTCTGCGTTTCAAATACCGCTGAGTCCGACTCCTGAGGTGTGGGCCATTCAGCCTGAGTATTACGATGAAATGGAGCGCGCCGTGCGGGAGCAGACCCAAAAGGTGGTTGACGGAGCCTCCGCAAGATTGAAGAAGGCTTTAGGTCAATCAGTGATTGTCACTGGTCATGTATTACCCGGCTCGCCACAGTCCGTCATTTTGGAAGAAGCCGAAGGCTGGAAAGCCGATCTGATTGTCGTGGGCTCTCATGGCTACGGCACGTGGCATCGTCTGGTGCTGGGATCAGTTTCGCAGGCTGTCGTTTTACATGCGAAGTGTTCGGTTGAGGTTGTTCGTCGTAGCGACGAGAACAAGGATGTGCCGACTGCTTAATGGCGAAAGTCTTAATTGTAGGCGGCGGTTTTGGTGGAGTAGTTGTCGCCGAGTCGCTTGCCAAAAAACTCGGACGCGACCACGAGATAACGCTCGTGTCCCGCGGCCGCAAGTTCCTTTTCTATCCAGCGCTGGTCCGGCTTGCATTTGGACAATGCGAGCCGGATGACATCGCGATCGACATACGCGAGGCGCTGGTTGATCGGAGGGTCCGCTTCGTCGAGGGCGAAGTGGCTCGAATCTATCCGACCGAACGCCACATTACATTTGCTCGCGGTGATTTCGTTGGCGACATGCCGTACGACTTTCTGGTCCTGGCGTTAGGTCAGAGGTTGAAGACAGAGCAAGTAACGGGTTTCTTCGAACATGCCCATCACCTCCTGCGTGTCCGCGACGCGCAGAAGTTTGGCGATGCCGCACGCAGTTTCAATCAAGGCCGCGCGGTAATCGGCTACTGCCCCGGCGCACGGTTGCCAGTCCCTCTATTCGAGACCGCCTTTGGGCTTTCCCGCCTGCTTGAAGAACGTGGCAAGCGTGACCACTGCACGATCACAATTGTAAGCAGCGAAACTCCCGACGAGATGTTTGGCGGCATACCCATGTCAGAAGCATTGGACGGCCCTTTGGCATCTCATCGCATTGAGTTGGTCTCCGACTTTGCCATCACTCAGGTGACGCCCAATTCTGTAATCGCCAATGACGGGCGGGCGCTTAGCTGCGACCTCAATATGCTCATCCCGCCCTTTGGTGGCCCGGGCGCGTTGGTGGGCACGGGAATCACTGATGCAGAAGGCTATGTTCATGTTGGTTCAACGATGCGCGTGGAGGGCATCGAGAGAGTATACGCTGCGGGAGACTGCGTCAGCTTCAAAGGACCAAAGACGGGGCATATGGCCGTGCGACAGGGCGAGGTTGCAGCCGAGAACCTGGCGGCAGAAATTCAAGGGAGGGCCCTAACAGCGAATTACGATCACGACATGATGCTGGTCATTGACGCTGGTGGAGACGAGTCGATCTTCGTGCATAAGGATCTGTGGAGCGAGGACCAGGCGAACGTAAAGCATAGCCGGTTCTGGACGTGGGCCAAGCGCACGCAGGAGTGGTACTGGAAAACGAAACATGCCTGAGCGAGAGACTACGCAACCGCCTCAACTCGAGTGCGCCTAACTGAAATAGTCAGGGCTGCAGCGCTAAGCAACCGCCGGTCGCTCCGACTCCCGGTTCTGAAAGAGCAACAACACCCGGTCGCTACCGCGGTTCTGACTTTTTGCTCTTCTTGAAATTGAGTTCTCGCAACCGAACACTTCGTACTCCCGACAACGCCTGCGATTCCTACTACAAATCTGATATTCTTACGCTCCCAGTTGTTGAGAAGTTATGAGCGGTCGTGCCGCATCGACCCGAGCTCTATCCATTTAGCCAACTAAGCTTTTTACAATGCACATTGTTGTAACAACTAAAACGCGCGCAATCTCCACCTGCTGGGTGGTTTTATTCCTGGCTGTTTTCACCGGCCACGCCCGGGCGCAGTCAACCGACGTAGCCTGGCCGTCACCGGTTCGCACAAATGAAGTGGCAGGCACGATTGCAGCGAGAGACCTTGGCGATCCGCGAGTCACCGACCACTTTTATGCTTTCACCGGCACCCCTGGAGATGTGCTGATTACCGTCGACAGCCGGAACATGAACGGGGACGTCGATGTTTTCACTTTCTCTGGTCTGAAGCCGCTGCTGAAGTTTTCGGTTTACGCGGGTAGCTCTTCGCCGCTTACAAAGAGTATTTACTTGCGCAAGCAGGAAGACTTGATCCTGCGAGTGGAAGGCAGAACTCCTAACGATGACGACGCAGTTTATCGACTGCACTTCGGCGGATCGTTTGAACCGATAACCACAGGACCGCTCGCGGAACATGAGGATGCGACGCAGCCGCCGACACACGTGGCAGCGTCTGGCAAGGGAGGAAGGAGAGTATCCTCCGCGGGGGCGCGAATCGAGGAGCCGCGGACTGAGGTTGCGGAAACCCCAACGCCCGAACCGACTCCGGTTGATTCATCTGAGCCAAAAACTGTAGCTGCCAAACCGACTCCAGGAACCAACCGTGGACGTCGTTCTGCGATACGAAGAACGCGCCCCACCGAACAACCGAAACCAACCGAGACTGCTGCGAAAGGCGAGACTGAAAACAAAGCACCCGCCGAGAATTCGGAGACAGAAACTAAGATACCCGCCAAACGAAAGCGGCCAACCACAAGAAGCGCAACTGCGCGCGGCGCTGCCAAACCACAACCAGCTCAGGAACCGGAGGACAGCGGCCCACGTTTGCTAATTGAAACGAGCGACGGAACCCTCGTCGATCGCTACATGAGCAGCGTGCGTCGAGTGACAGTGGAAAATGGTCAGGTTGTGGTGGTCGGGAAAGACGGAAAGTTTCAGCGGATTCCACTGGCGAGCGTGGTGCGGATGACGATTACTCCGTGAGGTCTAACCGCCAGGACACCAAGGCCGTTTGGTCTTTGGTCTTAGGACTTTGGTCTTAGGACTTTGATTTCTTTGTTTGGCGTCAGGATCGTCTGTTCTCAAAACCAAAGCCCAAAAACCAAAGACCAAAGACCAGAGTCCTAAGACCAAAGACCAAACGGCCTTGGTGTCCTGGCGGTTCAGTTCCTGTTACTTTGGTTTCTCGCCTGCTTTCAAGCTCGCCAACTTGTCCTTAAACTGCGGCAGGTCCTCACTGCTTGGATTCACTTTCTCCAGGGCGGCAATCGCTTGCTCGGCAGCCTTGGCATCACCTTTTCCAAGCGTCGCCGCGGCGAGTCCGGCGAGCGTGACCACATCGTCACTCTTTTTCAGGAGTGCCACACGGTACCACTTCTCAGCAACGTCGTAGTGGCCCGCATCCAGGTTCACGAGGCCCAATGCCACCAGAGTTTGATAATCGTCTGGCTTAAGTTGATTGGCCTTTAGCAGGAACTCAATCGCCGGGTCGTACCGTTGGATTTGGTAGTAGAGCTCAGCCGCCTTGACCTGCGCCTCAAAGTTCTTCGGCTCGTTCTTCGCCTTTTCGAGTGAAGCCGTGACCTCCGCCTGCATGCCACCGGGATTCTGGGCGGGGGCGTTTGGGCCAACAGGTGGATGATCGGTTGGCATCTGCCCACTCGACAAAGCTGTGGTCGCGCCGGGTCCGTAACGCTGGTTCATGGTGCTGGCAAAAATGAAGCCTACGATAAACCCCAGCAGCACGCCAATAATTGCGAATAGCAGATTGTCTCGTGTCATCGTTTTTCGGGATTAAGCCTTAACTGTTTTACTCATCGACGTCTTTTATTAAGTTGCGTAACTGCTCGCGCAATTCCGGACTGTTGGTGTGTCCATGAGCGGTAACGGCGTGTTGCGTCGCCGCCTCGAGCACTTCCTCTTCAGTTCCTTCGATCCTCAGCGTGCAACCGGCCTCACTGGGATAAAGTCTGCAATCAGCGACTTTTCTTTTTTCCTCGGACATGAACGTATCTCCTCATTGCTGAATTTGCTGCGACCATTCTAACCTAAAACTCATTTAGCCTTCGTGCCTGGCGACAACTCTGCTTCTTTGGACTTTGCTTCGTTGATCCTTTCCGAGACCGCCCGCGCCAGCTCGGTGTCGGAGCCGGCCTTCGCCAGCAACTTCTGCCAGTAATCGATCGCCTGTTTGTAGTTCTTCGCCTGAAACTCGGCAGTGCCGGCAAGCTCCAGTGCTTTCGGGTTTTGCGGATCAAGCTGCAAGGCTCTCTTGATTATCTCAAGCGGTTGGCCCTGGAGCTGTCGACCGTTGGCCATCGCCATGGCGAAGGCATAGTCGACCAGAACGTTGGCATCATTGGTCTTCAACGCGGCGGCTTTCGCGTAAGCGTTAGCCGCGTCGCCGTATTTCTCCAGACTCGTGTACGAGCGCCCCAGCATGATCCAGCCTTCAGCGTCACCAGGATTCTGTTCCAAACGCTTGGCGAGCGCCGCAACGTTTGCCCCGATCTGTTGTTGGCTCATCTGTCCGTTACCCTGGGAGCCACCGGCAAACGGCGCTTGTTGAGGCGCGGTGGCTGCTCCGGATAGCGCCGCGGAATTACCTAACAGCAGATACATGGCGACGGCGATCAGCGGAATACAAAACGCAACAGCGTAGGCCGGCACACGACCGGCAACTGCCGGTGCTGTTTTCTTTTCCGCGGCTATGTCCGCTGTTGAGACATCATCGAGCAAACGCCGCTCGATCTCATCTCGATCCTGTTGGTACTGTTCCGAACTGATGATGCCGTTGCGCAGGTCGGCTTCCAACTCGGAGAGTTGGTCGCGATACACGTCGACATTGGCTTTTTGCTCGCCATCTTCAGCGACGTCTTTTCGTGCGCCTTGCAGCAGAGGCGGCAGTACAAACGCCAGGGCAATGGCTACCAGGCCGGCGCATATCAGCCAGAAAAGTATCATGCGGTTTCTTTTCCTTGCTCAGCTTTCAGAAGAGTCTCGGCGCGGTGACGCTCCTCTGCGGAGAGAGGCTGCTCAACAATCAATTCGCGACGTTGCTTCAAGTAGCGAAAAAGCAGCGCCAGGCCTGCGAGTAACAAAACGAATGGGCCAAACCAAAGTAAATAGGTGGTTGGATCAACCGGCGGATTGTAGAGAATAAACTTGCCGTAGCGGTCAGTCAGATACGCGACGATCTCTTTGTCGCTCTTGCCTGCTTTCATCTGCTCACGAATCTGGGTGCGCAGATCTTCCGCGAGATCAGCGCGCGAGTCGGCGAGGGTTTCGTTCTGACAGACCAAACAACGCAGTTGCTGAGAGAGAGCCATCACTCGCTTTTCGAGTTCGGGGTCGTTCGAGAGCGGCTTTGCTTCTTTTGCGAGCGCGAGACAGGGAAGGGAACAGAAAATGATTAAGAGCAAACAGATTCTCTTCATTTGTTCAAATCCTTAAGCATTGGGAGAATCTTTTGCTGCATGATTGTGGGAGTTAGCTGACCAACTTCCTTGTAACGAATGATGCCATTCTGATCAATCAAATATGTTTCCGGCGCGCCCGTTATGCCGTAGTCTATAGCCACGCGTCCGTCGAAGTCGGACACATTAAGCACGTAAGGATCGCCCAGTTCCTCCAGCGTGGCGAGCGCATCTTCCCGCTTATCTTTCCAGTTGAGCCCGTACAGTGGGATCACCCCGCTTTTTGAAAGCTCGATCAAAAAAGGGTGCTCTTCTCTACAGGCAACACACCATGAGCCCCAAACGTTCAAGAGCCAGACCTTGCCGCGCATTTGTTTTGGCGAAAAGGTTTGCGCAGGGTTACGCAGTTCCGGCAACTGAAACTCAGGCGCAGCCTTATTAATCAAAGCGGAAGGTATCGTGTGCGGATCGTACCCTCCCAGAAGTCGACTCCCGAGGAAAATCGCGATGACGAGAAAAATAATGAGCGGTATCGCGTAACGCATATTAATTACAAAACAGACGGACGGGCTTTAGCAATCTCAGGTTTTGGTTTGTAACACCCTTCAATTCGCCGCCTCTACCTTGGCTACGCTGGCGAGCGCTGGTGCAGCCACTGCTTTTGCTGCCGCCATCGTTTCGCGCTGTTTGCGCGCTGCTAAGGCATAGCGCCGATCGCTAAGAGCCAGCCCACCCCCCATTGCCATCAGAATTGCGCCACCCCAGATCCATGAGACGAAAGGCTTGTAGTAAACGCGCACGCTCCAGGCGCCGCCGCTTACCGGCTCACCGAGCGAGAGGTAGAGATCCCGAAATAGCCCGGTATCAATCGCCGTCTCAGTCATGGCGCTCCCTGACGCCGTATAGGAGCGCTTCTCTGGATACATCTTGTTAATGACGTTGCCGTTGCGGCTGACCTCTATTTCGGCTCGCGCCGCCTCGTAGTTAGGTCCTGTAATCCTGGTTATGCCGTTGAAACGGAAACTGTAACCACCCGCACTGACCGTGTCGCCGACATCCATGCGCACGTCCTGCTCCAACTGGTAGCTAGTGACCATGGTCACTCCGACAATAAAAACTGCGACACCGATATGGGCCAGTTGCATGCCGTAATAACTACGGGTTTGCATGGCCAGTTTTTGCCAAACATTGAGTTGTCCGGAGGTTGTTCGCACGCGTTCCCATATATTGAGAACCCCGGTAGTCACGATCCAAAGCGCCAGCATCAATCCGAGACTGGCGAGCGGCTTCCAATGTCCCAGAACAAAAGGAAGAATCAGGGCCGTTACCACGCTGGCTAAGAAAGCCCAACGCAGGCGCACGGCTAATTCCGGAAGACTCGCTTTCTTCCAGCGCGCAATCGGACCGACGCCCATCAGGAACACAGCCGGAACCATCAACGGTACAAACACACTATTGAAGTAGGGTGGCCCAACGGACAGCTTGGCCATCCCCAGGGCGTCGATGATTAGCGGATAGAGTGTGCCCAGCAAGACCGAACCCGCGGCCACCACCAGGAGCACATTGTTCGAGAGCAGCAGCGACTCGCGCGAGATCAGTTCAAATTTACCACCAAGTCCAACTTGCCCGGCCCGCCACGCGTAAAGCAGAAGAGAACCGCCGATTACGAACACCAGAAAAGCCAGGATGAAGATGCCGCGTTTGGGATCAGTCGCGAAGGCGTGCACGGAAGTCAAAACACCTGAGCGGACAAGAAACGTTCCGAGCAGACTCAACGAGAAGGCTGCGATGGCAAGCAAGACAGTCCAACTCTTGAACCCGCCCCGCTTTTCCGTGACCGCGAGTGAGTGAATCAAAGCTGTACCAACCAGCCAGGGCATGAAGGAAGCATTCTCTACCGGATCCCAGAACCACCAACCGCCCCAGCCGAGTTCGTAGTAAGCCCACCAGCTTCCCAGAGCAATACCGACAGTCAGAAACATCCAGGCTACGGTGGTCCATGGTCTCGACCAGCGCGCCCACGTGGCATCGAGACGGCCGCTGATCAGCGCCGAAATAGCAAAGGCGAAGGCGACTGAGAAGCCGACGTAGCCCATGTAGAGCATTGGTGGGTGTGCGACCATCGCCGGGTCCTGAAGAAGTGGGTTGAGATCTCGTCCATCCGGCGCCGCTGGAAACAAGCGGGCAAAAGGATTCGACGTCAGCAACATGAACAGCAGGAAACCGACGCTGATCACACCCATCACACTCAACACACGCGCGAGCATCTCTTCGGGCAGGTGCCGGCTAAAAAGCGAAACCGCGACAGTCCA
>JBGPYG010000195.1:0-7133 GCA_041493085.1 Pyrinomonadaceae bacterium
AAGACCCAAGACCTAAGACCAATTTTATGGAAATATTCCGCGCACCCGGGTCGCTTCCGCAACGCGATCTACTGCCAGGATGTAGGCGCCGGTTCGCATGTCCGTGTCATAGCGTTGCGCCGTTTCATAAACGGAATTGAAGGCCGTACGCATTGTCTGTTCCAGCGTTTCATTGATCTGCTTCTCCGACCAGAAGAAGGAATACTGGTCCTGCACCCATTCGTAGTAACTCACCGTAACGCCGCCGGCGTTGGCAAGAATATCGGGAACAAGGAAGACACCTTGCTCAGCCAACACGCGATCGGCACCTGGCGTGGTCGGGCCGTTGGCCAGCTCGGCAATAATCTTCGCCTTTACCTGACCGACATTCGCAAGCGTGATCGCATTTTCCAGCGCCGAGGGCAACAGAATGTCGCAGTCAACACCAATGATGGCTTCCGGCGAGATCGCTTTCGTCCCGGGCAGACCCGCCAGCGATTTAGTTTCAGCTTTGTGACGCAACGCCGCTGGGATGTCGATGCCGGTTTCCGAGTAGAGCCCTGCTTTTGAATCGCAGGCGGCTACTACTTTCGCGCCGTCGGCAGCAGCGAGTCGTGCGATGTTTGCCCCGGCGTTGCCAAACCCGTGGACGGCAACGCGCGCTCCTTTGAGTTCGATGCCTTTCACTTTGCAGGCTTCACGCAACGCGTAGAGACAGCCGCGCGCAGTCGCTTCGCTGCGCCCTAGTGAACCTCCCAGAGAGACTGGTTTGCCGGTGACGACGCCAAGTTCCGTGTGGCCGCGCACCATCGAGATGGTGTCCATGATCCAGGCCATCGTCTGTTCATCGGTGTAGACGTCCGGCGCAGGGATGTCGCGATCGGGTCCGATGATCGGAGCAATCTCAAACGCATAGCGACGCGTGAGCCGTTCCAACTCATTTATCGAAAGGCTCTTCGGATCGCAGATCACGCCGCCTTTGCCACCGCCATAAGGAATGCCAACCGTCGCGCACTTCCAGGTCATCCACGACGCGAGCGCTTTCACCTCATCGAGCGTCACGTTTGGGTGATAGCGGATGCCACCCTTGCAAGGCCCGCGCGCGATATTGTGTTGGACTCTGTAGCCCTCGAAGACCTGCACATCACCGCCGTCCATTTTCACGGGAATAGAAACTATCAACTGCCGCTTGGGGCTACTCAAAACATTCCGTGTGGACGAGTCAAGATTGAGATAGTCGGCCGCGCGATTGAATTGCTGCCTGGCAATTTGAAACGGATTAAGTTCCTCTGCGAGGGCCTCCCTGGTTGCCATTTGTTCTTCTCCTTAAAAATGGGGATTTGAATGCGGAGCAATCCTAAGATGTCCAAAGTCCAATGTCCAACGTCCGATAGGAATGTCCAAAGTCCAAAATCTGATTGTTTGCGCTTGGACGGCCTCGGCTTTAAGAGGGCGAACTCATCCGGGTAAGCGGACGTTGGACATTGGACTTTGGACTTTGGACTTTGGACTGTCACGCGGGAACTTGTAGTGAGGTTCCGGAGTCTAATGTTACCGAGTAAGCTCCTGCGACCCGAACGGCACCGGCAAGGGAGAAGAGATGTTTAATAACTTGATTGAGTCGAGTTCGCATGCAGGCGAATTCAAACGCCGCGGTTCGTTCGTTCTCTTTACCGCCGCAACCTATGTGTTGCTCTTCGTCGCAGCGGGTGTGATGAGCATCTATGCCTACGATGCCCGCCTGGATTATCAAAACACCGAGATCATCACGATGCTGAACCCAGTGGAGTTGCCGGCGCCACCGGCTCCTGTCACTCACAACGCGCCGCCTCCAAGAAACAATACAAACAGGCCGCCCGATGTCGTCCGCGAAATTGCGATGGCTAGTGTCAACCATCCTGAGATTGTGCCGGAAACAACTTCTGCGACGCCAAACACACACCTTCCGGTTCCTGATACGGGAACGTACAGAATTGGGGATCATGATTCCGGTCCTGTCGAGCCGGAAGGAACTGGACATGCCGGAAGTACTGGTAGCGGTCCGGCGGATGGCGGCCGTACGCCTGTAGTTGAGATCGGCACGCCGCCACCGCCAGCTCCAACCCCGACGCCAAAGAGAATCATAACGTCGCCGCGCTTGCTCAATAGCGAGGCGCTGTCGCTGCCAAAGCCCCCTTATCCACCAATCGCGAAACAGTTGCGAATCCAGGGAACGGTCAACGTACAAGTCCTAATCGACGAATCAGGAAGGGTGGTTTCCGCGAAAGCCGTTTTGGGTAATCCAGCTCTGACACACGCGGCCCAGCAGGCAGCGCTGCAAGCCCGCTTTTCGCCGACGATGCTAGGCGATCAGGCGATGAAGGTTACAGGCCTGATCACTTACAACTTCGTGCTGCAATGAAAAGCAGCAGACACTCCCGCGCACTTCGGTACTTCAATGATGCGGCCGCCCAGACAACCGTAGTTTCCTTCCGAACAAAAGAGGTACGCAGACTTTTGGCCCGCGTACCTCTCCCGCCCTGTGCCCACTCCTGTCAGGCTGCGGGTTATGACTTCGTTCGGATCACGCCGCGCGCTTCGCCGGTCATGACGTCTTTCCCGTGTTGATTGCGGCAAACCCACCTCGATACCACTCTTGTAAACTCTTCGCCGGGTTCCAGGTCCATCAATGTCACCTCGCAATGAATCGTGTCTCCGGAGAACACCGGGCGATGAAACTGGAAAGTCATTTCGCGGGCGATGAAGTTTAAGTCGCCACCAATCTTTGTGGGTAGGGTCGCGGTTAGTAAGCCATGCGCCATCAAGCGTCCGCGTTCATCCGGTTCGAGATGATGTTCGCCCTCATCGCCCGAAAATTTCGCAAACAGACGAATGTCTTCTTCTGTGAAAGTGCGTTGCCAGGAAATTACGTCACCAATTTGCATGGTCTAGTCTCAGTGGAATTCAAGGGCAAGGGCGGACGCCGTTTAGTATCGCTCCAAATCCTTGCCTACGCGAACGGGACCTGTGAACCCTCCGGCGCGCACGCCGGCAAGCAGCTCTTCATCCGTCGAACCAAAGCGAATAATGTGAGTAAGGATCAATAGCTTCGGCTTAGCTCGCGCCGCAAGCGCACCCAGTTCGACATCAGAAGTGTGAAACGCACGCATGTACCGCGGCCAGTATTTCCCGCCCGGTCGATTCTCAGGGGCGAGGTGCAAAGGGGAATAAACCTCGTGCACCAGAACATCGACGCCGCGCGCAGCGCGCACTAGCGACTCGCTTGGGCGCGTGTCGCCGGAGATCACAATCGACCGGTCAGGAGTATCAATGCGAAAGGCGTAAGCTTCTCTCCAACTTCCGTGAGGCACACGAATGGCCGTCACGCGGACACCGTCCCGCTCGTAAACCACGCCAACCTTGATTTCATGAACCTTCACGCGATAGCCGCCCGGGACTTCCCGTTCCAAACCTTCAGTCCGGATGCGAATGTCCTCGCTGTAGGCAGCGATGAGGTGTTGCGTCATTCTCTGCAATCCATGTGGACCGTAAACCGGCATGGGCGAAACACGACGCATTACCCATGAGGTCAGAATCAAATCCGGGTATCCGAGCGTGTGGTCGCTGTGGAGGTGCGTTATGAAAACTGCTTCCGGCCCACTGATGGGGAGCCCGGCCGCATTCATGCGCCGCATCACACCCGCGCCAGAGTCGAACAAAAACACGCGCTTGCCCACGACCACCGCTGTCGCAGGGCCTGAGGCGTTGGGATCCGGGTAAGGCGTCCCGGTGCCAAGCAGGATGATCTGGGTTTGCTGTTGCGTGGATTCGCCAGACGATTGGGCCGCCGCAGAGATCAGCAGCAGTGCGACGACTAAACAAACAATCCCTGGTTGCGAGCGGAGCGGATTCCTGATCATTGGGTGCCAGCGTTTCGAGCTAAACTCATTTCTCAGCGTTAAGTTAGGGTTGATAGCCACCACTCTGCCATGTTTCGAAATCGGTGTCGAACGGTTTTATTTTGTCACTCGGCCAACCGCTTCCGAAGCAAAGAGGTACGCGACCTTGATAAGCCGCGTACCTCTCCTGCCTTGTTCGCCGGGAACTAGTTGTCACACGCCGGCAGAAAATTCTTACCGGGTGCGTTTTTTACTTGCGATGAACTGCTGGCCGCTCTTGCCCACTAATTTGCCGGCAACGCCCTGAATTGTACTCCGAGCCACCTTGTTGGTAATCAGCCCCGCGGCTTGATGAATTGCAAGTCCAACAAGTTGACTACGATCGGCGACCGACATCTGCCGCCATGGATCGCCCGGTCCGACCGGGTGAGGTTTGCCATCCGGTCCGATCACCCATCCCGGTGCATCGTTGATCACGCCGAAGAGAATCCGGACGTAGGACAACGGGATGTCGAAACGCGCATGAACTAACTCGTCGTCATACTGGTAACCCAGGGTGTGATGTTCGATCACACTTGCCGGGGTCCAGGTGCCGGGCCACGGCGCCGGCAGCGCATCGCTGAAGATCATTGCGTCCATCAGATTATGGCCCTGGGACGCTCCACTCACCGGTAGATAAGGTGAGGCCCCGGGGTGCAGCCGTTCCCAGTGTGCCCACAGCCGGTCGATGTTGCAGTGATGAAGAAAGAAAACCGGATCGTTGGGCGACGTCATCGCTCCCATCGTGCCCGCGACCCAGCGGTGAACAAGATTGTGCAAATTGGACTCTACGTTTGTGCGCACTCCAGCAGACCAGTCTTTCCATGGCGAGCTGTCGTATTTGTCTGTGACAAGCGCGGTATCAACGTCTGCTTGCGTAGGCAGGGTCATCGCTGTTGGATCCGTTCCAAACGATCGCTGAAGAAAGTCAGGATAGAAATCATCCTTCACTTTGATCGTCCAGTGGTTTGGACCATCATGAGCGAAGGGTCCGGTTTTGACTTTGTCCGAGTCCGCCGGGTCACCGTTTCCGCCCAGGAAATCATTTGTGAATGGGCTTGACGCACTGTCTGGCCAGTCCCAGTAAGGAATTGTCACGGATGGATCGATGGCCACCAGATCGTTTTCAAAAGCCAGCAGCATTACCCGATGCCAGGGAAAGAACGCGGGACGCCGGTGCGCCCAGCCGACGCTGGCCATCATGGCGTTCATGTGTACTTCGGCATAGTCGTCGTAACGGTTGAGGTTCGGGTCCCCCGGGTGAAGAACACTCGGTTGAGTCTTGAGTGCGAGCACTGCATTTACGAACCTGGTTTTTTCCGCGGTGCTCAAGAACTTTACATTTCTTCGAACGCGCATTTGAATACCTCCTGAGGTTGGAATCTGTCAATTTGTTGATTAGATTGTTGAGTTCATTGCCGTGAGATTGCAGGAAATTCAGCCAGAGCGACTCTCATGGCTTCAACTTGTTCAACCGAAATAACGACGAGCGGTGTCTAGAGAGGTTGACGGGCCCAAAAGACAAAGTCTGTGACTGCCGGCTCGGTTCCCATTGTTCGCACCAAGGCAGCAATTTGACCACGGTGATACCAGGAATGGCCAAACAACTGCGTCAGTATATCTTCGATCGTGTTCTGAAATCGCGGACCTTCGTAACTCTCATACTCAAAAATGCGCGCGAGGTCTGTATCGTTAAGTTGACTGAGATACTGCGACCAGAGCTTCTCCATCTCTGAGATCTGGGCCGGCAGTTCCGCAAGGCTTGTCTCCGGCGGAAAAAGCTCGGCCTTTTCTTTTACAACTCCGAAGCGAAAGAGCCACATCCGACGCGCCGCGGTGATGTGTCCGAGGAGGTAGACAGCTTTGCGAAACTCTTCCGACTGGCGCAACTCCTCGGGCACTGCGTTCAGCGAATCAAGCGTCTTCGCATGGCTGTCCTTCTCATACTCAAACCAGCGGCGATACCTATCTATCAGACTGGTAGTCATGCTGTCACTCATCGTTGAGTTATTCGCTCTAAAAACTCCGCATCGTTGAATTTCTTAAATCCCGCCCGCTGAGTTTGCTCAATTCCTTGAACAGCTTTTCGTCAACTGTCTTGAAGTTGAAGCATGACTTGCCCTGCATCCGCTTCTTCAATTCCGGCGAAATGCTTTTGCTCAAATCCGGACTAGCGTAAACCGGCAGCAGATGAAAACTCACGTAAGCTTTGCCTACTCGCACGGCGGCGAAGAATAGGCGCTGCTTATTCTTCATCACGTAATGAGTGTCAAGGTAATAGCCTTTGTCCGTGTCGTGAACGACATGGAGTTTTGCTTCAAAACGCTTGAGTATCGCCTTGAGCTTTTCGAACGTTTCCTGAAACTCGTCTTTTTGGGCCACTCGACCCTCGCCTTCTATTCGGTTAGGGAATATTTCAGCACATGCTTTCGCGCGGCAATGAAGAGTTCGTTTCTGTCGTTGAAGATCATACCGGAAGCGGTACCCGCCGGGTCAAAGACTTTAAGGTAACGGCCGTTTCCGTCAAACACCTGAATGCCCTTAAAGTCGCTGACGTAGACGCGGCCTTTTCCGTCAACCGCGATAGCTGAAGGCGCCCGAAATTGTCCGGGCTGGTCTCCCTCGTCGCCAAAGCGTGTTATGAATCTACCATCGGGCGAGAATTTGAAGACGGCATTACTGAATGTGCCAAGCGCATAGATGTTTCCTAAACCGTCGACAGCCACGTGAGTGTCGAGCTCAGAATCGTCAGTCACTGAACTAATCGCCGCGCGGATCGTGCGCACGACCTGGCCGGAGGAATTGAAACGTACGATGTCGTCGCGGTTTTTGTACCAGGCGGCTACCAAACCTCCGTCCGCCATAACGCTTACGTCATCAAAGCCCCAACCGCCTGCGTACCCAAGTTGGCCCAGGAGTTTTCCAGTCTCGCCGTCATGTCGCGAGATTGTCCCGCTCTGCACGACGTAAACCGTACCATTCCGATCCGCGGCCATTCCAGTGAGCGGCATTTTCGGGTCAACGGTCCATTGCGTTATGAACTTGCCTTCCGGATCGAACACTTGTATCCGCCCTCCGCTGTATTCAGCCACGTAGATCTTTCCCGCTGCGTCCACGGCTATACTGCGCGCGTCCTTAAACATTCCCGGACCAATTCCCTCCGAACCAAAGTTGAGGGCTTGGGTGGCAAACGCACTACCCTTCTCTTTCGCGCCGAAACCAGTTGAGCGCGTTCCC
>JBGPYG010000044.1:0-14595 GCA_041493085.1 Pyrinomonadaceae bacterium
CTCACCAGGTGGCACGTTTGGTCCGCTCGGAGGGACCCTCGGTCCACTCGGCGGAATGTTGGGTGCGCTCGGAGGGACCCTCGGTCCACTCGGCGGAATGTTTGGTGCGCTCGGCGGGACGCTCGGCCCACTCGGCGGAATGTTTGGCGCGGTCGGGGGGACGCTCGGTGCACTCGGCGGTATGTGTGGCGCGCTCGGGGGGACCCTCGGTCTACTCGGCGGAATGTTAGGCGCGCTCGGGGGGACGCTCGGCCCACTCGGCGGAATGTTTGGTGCGCTCGGAGGGACGCTCGGTCCACTCGGCGGAATGGGTGCGCTCGGGGGGACGCTCGGTCTACTTGGCGGAATGTTAGGTGCGCCCGGGGGGACGCTCGGTCCACTCGGCGGAATCTTTGGTGCGCTCGGGGGGACGCTCGGCCCACTCGGCGGAATGCCAGGCTCCGCGGGAGGCACGCTTGGCGAATCGGGATAATCCTTACCAGCGGTCATCCAACCGTTGGTGTGAAGTTCATCAGGAACTGCAAAAACCAAGGACGCGAGCAGCTCGTCAGATATTGGTTCGTTGTATTCGCGAAATACCTGCGACAGTGCAGCTAGAGATTCCAGCCGGAGACGATTGTTCATTTGAAATTTTAGGCGGAGGCTGGCGACCTCCTGAAAAGCTTCTTTCGCATCCATGGGCATCTATTTCCTTTCTTTACGAGTAACTATGATTAAGGTGCAGCAAACCACTTACGCGAGGACCGAAGGTGCGCAGTCTATCGCGCAAGTTTCAGCATTACAAGAGCCAGCGTTGGGTCAGCCGGCCGCGCCACTCTTATTTCAGCCCTTCCACGAGAAAAAGGCTCGAAAGAGTTCGGTTGACGCCATAGACATAAGCTCGCGCATCGGGCGTCATGAAAATCCGAATAGGTCCGAGTATCCCGGCCGGGTCCGAAGGCAACAACTCTTTGATCAGTTCTTTGCGACCTGACCTAAGATCCAGGCGGTAGACTTTCGTAGGAAGCTCACCGGTGCGAGCGACATAAAGCGAATCTTCGTTTGGTCCCCAGCGTATCACTTCGTCATCGTCGCCCAGTCCGGCTATTGGTTTTGGTTCGCCTCCGGCAATTGGGTAGAGCTGCTGTTTTGCACTCTCATCGGCCGCCACCAGAAGCTTACCGTCAGGTGAAATTAAGGTGCCCGTAATACCCTCGGGAGTTACTGGCTGCGGTTTGCCACCGGCAATGTCCTGCCTGTATGTCCGCATAGAGTGGCCCTGCTCCCGTCCGTTGAAGAGCAACTCTTTACCATCCGGAAACCAGCTTGCACCCAGCCCATAAATATCAATCGCGCCGCGTTCGATTCGTTTCAACTCACCGGCGCCGGCAGGCAATAAAACAATTTGTGGCGGAGCTGAGAGGATGGCGAGCACCCACTTTCCATCGGGTGACAACGCCCAGGCGGCCCCGTCGCCAAGCTTGACTGGCGGGGACGAAGCATCAAGCTTGCGAAGATAGACAGAATAGTTTGTGCCGCTGCCGGCGCCGAAGTGGGAAAACGTAAACGTCTGTCCGTCTGTCGAGATGCCTCTCACGCGCACATTGTCGAGCCACGACAGATCGCGCTCCTTCGTTTCACCTGCCGGCAGACCAGCCACATCGCTGGAAAACTGCACAATGCTCAACAAGAGTCTCCCATCGCGAGAGATATCGTGAAGCACTGAATCATTAGGCAACCGCTGGACGACGCGATCCTGGCCCGAAAGAGGAACCATGTGAAGAGTAAAGGGCTCTCCCTCCCTGGCCGCCGTAAACCAAACCTCATCACCCTTAGGAGACCATGCGAGACCTTCCGCACCTGACCACTCTTCTGTAAGCGACCTCTTATTTCCGGACAAATCGACCACCTTCACCCAGCCGCGATCGTCCCATTGCAATTGATGATCGAGGAAGGCGATCGTGTCGCCTTTTGGGGAAACACGCACGTGGCTAATCCAGCCAGCGGTTTCATACAAGACTTTACCGATAGGGAATTCAAGGCGGTTGCGACCTTCAGCGTAACGGACGATGGCAAGATTTTGTCCATCTGGACTCCAATCCGCCGCCAGCACATCTTCAAGCACTTCGCGCGGCGTACCGCCCGTCAGCGGCATTCGTGCCAACGTACCGCGAGAGGTAAAGTGACCCAGATACCTGCGGTTCAGCAGGACCGCCATCTCGCCTTGCGAAGAGATGCCAAGAATTTCTGCGTTTGGGAGCCCTAAAGCGCGTGATTCCAAACTATCCTTCTGCGTTGCATAAAGATCACTGGGGCTACCGTTCCACGACGCGCTGTAAACGATCGAACTTCCGTCCGCTGCGAAACGCGCTGACCATATTGTGCCGCGCCGAAAAGTTAGCTGGTGATACGACGGCAGTTTCGTCGGACCGCTCCCTCGACCCAAAAGGAAAGCGCCGGCCAGTGCGGCGAGGATCAGGGCGATTGCGGAAATAAGTCCAATTCGTCTGCGTCTCCGCGCCCTTAATGCAGGAGAAGTTGTCAGCGTCGCTCCGGAGATAGTTGATCCGGCGGCGAGCGCTTCAAGATCGAATACAAGATCCCTTGTCGATTGGAAACGATCATCCGCGCGTTTCTCCAGGCAATGACGTACGATGCGTTCAAAGGCAGGTGGAATGCTTCGTTCCGATTCTGATAGCTCCGGCGGCTCCTGACTGAGGATGGCGCTCATCGTTTCGATCGGTGAGTCTCGATGAAACGCTCTCTTGCCGGAAAGCATTTCATAGAACACAGAGCCGAAAGCAAAAATGTCCGCGCGATGATCAGCTACGTCGCCGCGGACTTGCTCGGGCGCCATATAACCTGCAGTGCCAAGCACAACGCCTGGATGAGTATCCATGCGCATGGTTTCCGACTCAGGCTCGGATCCAAATTCTCCGAGGGGATTGGTCAGCTTTGCGATACCAAAGTCGAGTATCTTGACCTGTCCGTCCTTCGTTATAAACAGGTTCTCAGGTTTTACGTCACGGTGAACTATTCCCTTGGCGTGCGCCGCCGACAATCCGCGCGCCACCTGTACTGCATAGTCAATACTCTTGCGCAAAGGCAATGCGGTGGTTTTCAGCCGTTCGCGCAGAGTCTCGCCTTCCAAGAGCTCGGAGACAACGTAGGGCGCGTCACCGTGACTGCCCACGTCGTAAATAGCCAGTATGTTTGGGTGATTGAGAGCTCCGGCGGCTTTGGCTTCCACCTCAAAGCGTTTCAGCCGATCAGAAGCGCGGGCGAGATCGGGCGGCAGGATCTTAATGGCCACCTCGCGCGCGAGTGCCGTGTCGCTCGCTCGATAGACCTGGCCCATGCCTCCCTCGCCTATGAGCGACTGGATCTCGTATCTGCCGAAACGTGTGCCGGGTTGAATGTTCACGGTTGCTGGATTTGTACCGTATGTTCGGATTGGCGGCGACTTCAAGTTCGGGGGCATTCTAGATAACTTCGGCTCAACTTGCCAGAGTGGTATAAGAACATTGAGATGACAGACGCATCACGATCGCAGCGCAGGCGCACACCCTATGACAACATAGCCCCTCACTATGACAAGGCAATGCGCCCGCTCGAGCGCTGGTTTCTGTCGCGGCTGCGAGTAACGACTTTTCGTTACCTGCCGGAAGGTGCACGCATACTGGAGCTGGGAGCCGGCACCGGACTGAATTTTGTTTTCTATCCGACAGACGCGACGGGGGTGGGGAGTGAGCCGAGCAGCGGAATGCTGCAAATCGCGAGCGCGAAGAAAAGGCCAAACCGGGTGGAGCTTATCCAAAGTTGTGCTGAACAGCTGCCGTTCAAAAACAATTCTTTCGACGCGGCGTTTGCGACGCTGGTCTTCTGCTCGCTGGCAAGCCCCGCGGCAGCGTTTTCTGAATTGCGCCGCGTAGTGAAATCCGGCGGCAAAGTGATCCTCCTCGAGCACGTGCGCCCGAGCGGCTTGCTGGGACCAGTTTTTGATCTGCTGAATCTATTCACGGTTCCGCTTTTCGAAGATCACTTCAATCGCCGCACCGCAGAAGCAGCACAAGCCAACGGCCTGGAGGTTGTTAAAGTGGAGTGCAGCTTGCTGGGAATTATTAATTTGATAGCTTGTCGCGTTTGAAAAAACTACGAAGAAAATCATGAAAGCGGGCGACAAAGATCGTCGCCCCTATTCCTCACTGAGGCCCTTCATGATCTCCGCAAACTTTTCGACCTCGGCGCGGGTGCGCTCCATTGAGCGCCGGCTATCGAGGTAGGCCGTCCAGACGGGTGTCTGTGTGAGCGCTTTCGTGGTGTCCTGGTCGAGCGTCTGCGCCATGAGCGCGATCAGATCGCTGACAACGCGCGTATGCTCTAGCAGCGATTCGATAATCGTGTAAGCAAGGCGCGCTTGTTCGTAGTCGAGATCAGCGGGCGCTTTGCTATCAGTTTCGTCAGCCATCGATTTATTTTTGCGCGCAATCACTCCGTGCTCGGCGGTCCAACCGCAACCAAATGAGAAAAAACTCAACCAGCCCGCGCTAGCGGGCGAAAGCATAAAGCCCAGGGTGAAGCGGAGCGGACCCTGGGTAAGGGGGCAGAAATTCTTCAGGGCCCGTGGAACGGGCGACAGAGGTGCGTTTCCCTAAGGACGCTGCCGCCCGCTACGCGGGCTGGTCAATCCTAACCCACGTACCCAGGGTTCCGCTCCGCTCCGCTTCACCCTGGGCTTTATGCTTGCGCCTGCTCCGCAGGCTCGTTGAATGGTTCCAAAGACTTGTATTCGGTCGAACTGTTTGGCCAACAACGTGCCAAGAAAACAAGAACTTACGATCTTGTATCGCCGACGCCGCCGAGCGAGCGCCCAGACTATTATCTGCACCGACATAGGTCATGTGGAAACTGCGACCGTCGGTCTTCCGTCGCCCGTCATCGGTCCGTCGCCGTCACTACCCTTCACAAACGGAAGCTCCCTAACTTGCGCCGGAAGTTCCTCGTCGCCGGCGATGATTTTCACGCTGGTATCCGCGGCGAGATAGTCGTATTTCAGATAGCCGAGCGCGATCGTGTGGCCCAGATGAGGCGAATAGGTGACGGACGTTACTCGTCCAACCTCTTTGCCATCTGCTGATTTGATCGTGGCGCCTACTTCAACTTTTTCCGCTTGCTCGAACGCGAGACCGGATAACTTCCTGGCCACGTGCCCGCGATACTTGATGCGAGCGATAATCTCCTGGCCGACGTAACAACCTTTTGTATAACTAACCGCGTCGTCCAGTGCGGCCTCGGTCACCACATTAGTTTCATCCATGTCCACGCCGTATCGTGACACGCCTGCTTCGATCCGCAGTATCTCAAGCGCGTCGTAGCCAACGGGCCGCGCCCCTGCCGCGTGCAGAGCGTCCCACAATTTGCCGGCCTGATCTGAATTCGCTATTACCAAATCAAAGCCGTTTTCCCCGGTATGCGTCGCGCGAATAACTGTTACTTCGTTTTGTTCCCATGCGCTCTGTGTCGCTCCATTAGGGGCTAAATCCGCTGCTTCCGCGCCCAAAACCGCGCGAACAACGTTCGCTGCGTTCTTGCCTTGAACCGTCAACTGGGCGCTTTGATTTGTGATGTCGCTGACGCGAAAGTCACCGGCGAGCGTGAAGCGTTCAATGGTTTTCAGAACGCGTTCGTGGGTAGTCGCTTCAGTGTCGATCAGGAATGTAGGACAGACATTCTCCCGGGGTCCCCGGCGGGGCAGCCCCGCTGGGGTGGTCTGGTCTGTCCCTTGGTCCTGCAAGCGGATTACACGCACGCTGGCAATCAGCCGGCCCTGAACATTCGGAAACGCCGCCGGCATCCAACTATTCGCAGCGAGCGTTTTCATATCATTCGTAATCAGGCCATTGAGAAACTTGACCGCTTCCGTCCCGCTCACCAGAATGCGGCCTCTATTTGAAAGATCTATGACTCCGCAACCGCCCTCGCGCACCGCGGCATATTCAAATAACACGTCGCCATAGGATTCAGGCACAGACCAACCATCTCGCGCGCTCATAGTTGCGCCGAAGCGCTGATGGATCGCATCGAGCGGTGATTTGCTCAGCGTCTGTGTTTCAACTGCTTCAGTCATCGAATCGTATTTCGCGGCTTTGCTGTCCGCTTGCGGAAAGGCTATGCCTTTCATCGGCGGCGAAGCGGCTAAGGCCCGCGTCCGCGAGTTTAATGGCATCTGCAACCACTCTGTAATCCCGCAACTGTTCCGCCTCGCGGCGGTGCGAAGCCAAAACCTGTGGACTGGGATGATAGAGAGGAACGAGCACGCGTCCATCCCAGTGGTGTATCTGCGCCACAGATTCCTTGAGACTCATATCGTGAGGACTAATTGATTTGATTGCATCCAGCGCAACCGAACCAAGCGTCACGACAACGGCCGGGTTAACAATCCCCATCGTTCGGCGCAGAAAGTTTGCACAGTTCGTTAGTTCAGTCTTGCCTGGTTTGCGATTAGCACCTGACTCGGTCCGTGGATTACAAAGCGCGGCGCTGGTGATGAAGAGGTGCGCGCGGCTCAAACCAATCGACGCGAGAAAGCGATCGAAGTTTTTGCCTGACTGATCTCCCGAGAAAGGTACACGCGTCCGGTCGGCGCCCTTGCGCCCGGGAGCTTCGCCGATAAACATGATCCGGGCGGCGACCGAGCCGTTTAGTTCACTTAAGACCGCCGTCCTTTCACACATTGCCGGACAGCGCCTGCACGCGGCGGCTTCTACGGTTAGTGCCGCGAACTTTGCGCGTTTCGATTCGTCGGACACCTGGCGATGTCGATTCACACTAACCATTGACTTGTGCTCTCATCCCCGATAAGAATACGCTACCCTCGTACACCCGATTTATTGGATACAAACTACAGGAGGACCCTTCTATGTATCGCATATTGTTCCTGTCGCTGTTTGTTTTGGCGCTGGCCGTTCCATCTGTGCTGGCGCAGGATCCGGTTAAAGTTGACTCCAAGCATTACACGGTGGAGTTTCAGAATGCTCAGGTGCGCGTGCTGCGCATCAAATACGGACCGCATGAGAAGTCGATCATGCACTGGCACCCCAACGCCGTGGCGATTTTTGTCACGGACGCCAAGGGAAAGTTCACGTTCCCAAATGGCACCAGCCAGAACTTTACCTCAAAAGCTGGCGAGACGCGCTGGAATCCGCCTGGTCTCCATCTGCCGGAAAACACCGGCGACCAGAGCTTTGAGGTTATCCTGGTCGAACTGAAAACCCCAAAACGCAGGCCTGCTCCGAAGAAACCGACGAGTACCAACACAAACACCAACGGAAATTGAGCTGCACAGGGGCGCCGCCTCCCAGCGCCCCGTCAGCAAGTTCTATGGCCGCAAGCTAATCCTATAGGTCTTGATTTTTGAATTTAGTGTCGTGGCGTTCATTCCCAGCAGACGCGCGGCCCGCGACTGATGACCGCCGGTTTGCTCCAGCGCGCGGCGAATGAGATCAATTTCAAAGCGGCGCACTTGATCGTAGAAATTTATACCGCGTCCAAGATCCTGCACCGCGCCGACGCTGGCACCTTCCTGCGAGGAAACTATCGCCGACTGCGGATCGCTAATCTCCGGGCGCAAACACTCGCGCGAAACTTCATCACTCGGCGCAATCACCACCGCCCGTTCAATCGCATTCTCGAGTTCACGGACGTTACCCGGCCACGAGTAAGCCTCAAGCAACGCCAACACTTCCGGAGCGATGTGCTCCGACACTTTGCGGCCATTCTCTTCGTTATACTTTTCGATGAAATGCTGCGCCAGCGGCAGAATGTCCTCGCGCCGGTCGCGCAAGGGCGGCAGCTCGATAGGCACGACCGCCAGCCGGTAATAAAGGTCTTCTCGAAACGTTCCCTGCTTAACAGCTTCTTTGAGCTCAATATTCGTTGCCGCAATGATACGCACGTCCACCCGGCGCGGCGTGGTGTCGCCGAGCGGCGTGAACTCGCGTTCCTGGATAACGCGTAGCAGCCGCACCTGCGTTTCCGGTGGAATGTCGCCTATTTCGTCGAGAAAGATTGAGCCGCCGTCAGCAACTTCGAATAACCCTTTTTTCGCGGCGACAGCGCCGGTGAAGGCGCCGCGCGTGTGGCCGAAGAGTTCTGATTCGAGGAGTTCGGAAGGAATGTTGGAACTGTTAACCGTAACGAAAGGTTTCCCCGCACGCGGGCTCGCCTCGTGAATCGCTTTCGCGATCAACTCTTTACCGGTGCCACTCTCGCCGGTAATCAAAACAGTAGACCGAGCGGGCGCAACTTGTTCGACCAACCGAAAGACTTCCTGCATCACGTCGGAGTGCCCGACCATCGCGCCGCGATCGACAGCGCGACTCATGGCGCGACGCAGTGTTCGTCGCTCCTCTTCTTTGCGCCGCCGTTTGATCCCGGCAGCGATCGTCAAGGTGATCTGCTCGTTCTGGAAAGGCTTTCGTATGCAGCCAAACGCGCCGTGCTCCCAGGCCGCGATCGCCGTGTCAAAAGTCGCGTACGCCGTGATCATGACGATGACGGCGTCGGAGTCCATTTTCAAAAACTCTTCCAGTGCACGCAGTCCACCAATGCCCGGCATGGAAACGTCGAGCAGCACAACGTCGTAAGCGCGGCGACCGTATGACTCGAGTCCCTCTTCGCCGGTCTTAGCGAGGTCAACACGGTAACCCTCCGAAGAGAGAAGCGTCTCCAACACCTCGCGCATTATCTCTTCGTCGTCGACGATGAGTACTGAGCCTTTTTTAGCCACGCGTCTTTCCGTCTTTGCTGCCAATGATGCCAATCCTCTTGTTTGCGAAGCCAATCAGTTTAGGTGAGATCAGGACAAAAAAAAAGGCAAGAGCCTGGTGAAGATGTCGGAGGTCAGAGGTCAGAGGTCAGATGTCAGAGAACAGCGGGCAGGAAGTTTCGGAGTTCGAAGTTCGCGGTTCGGAGTTTAGTTCCGACTGCTGACTTCTGAAATCTGATATCTGACCTCTGCTCTAGTCGGCGACCGTCTGCAGCCGTGCGCGCGAATGCGCTGTCGGCAAAGTTATGCGGAATATTGTGCCGTGCCCGGGCGTGCTTTCAACGCTGATGTGGCCGGAATGCTCCTGAACAATGCCGTATGAAACAGCGAGACCGAGTCCCGTACCGCGCCCGACGCCTTTAGTTGTGTAGAACGGGTCATAAATCTTGGCGACATTTTCAGGCGCGATGCCAATCCCACTGTCTGACACCTCAATCGTAAGCGAGTGGTCATCCGAGGGGATTGTGGAAATCTTAATCGAGCCGCCGGCGGGAATCGCATCGCGCGCATTCAGCAACAGGTTTGTAAACACCTGCTGGAGCTGGCCGCTGTTACCAAAAACCGGGGGCGAATCAGGATCGTAACCGCGAACGATTTCAATCTGGTTGCCTCGCAACTGCGGTTCGAGCAATTGCAGCGTGTCGTCAAGAACGCGACCGATGTGTAGCTCCGTAAACTCGGTTGCATCTCCAGTGCGCGAGAAGTTAAGCAGATTGTTAACGATGTTCGTGGCGCGCTCGGCCTGGCGGCGAACCTTGAGCAAGAGCGCGTGCTTGGGATCGGTTTCGGAGAGCATTCCCAGAAGCATCTGCGTATAGGACGATACGCCCGTAAGAGGTGTGTTCACCTCGTGGGCAACGCCGGCAGCCAGCAAGCCTATCGAAGAAAGTTTTTCGCGCTGCTGCAACTGTTCTTCAAGTCGCACCCGGGAAGTGACATCTTCAAGCACAACCAGGGCGCCGGTTTGTTCCTGCGAATCCTGCAACGGCGCGATGGCGATGTTGAGAACGAGCGGGTGGCCGGCGAAAGTTGCGGTGTGAATCTTGTAGATGTTGCGAGTCTCCTTGAGTCGCCACCGATCATTGCCCAGCACCTGCCGCAGCGTATCGGTAAAGTCTTCCGAGAAGAGATCCTCGACTCGTTTCCCGACAGCCTGAGCGCGGCTAAGATCAAGAATCTCTTCCAGCGCGGAATTCAAGCGAGTGACGCGGCCCTCGAGATCCACGGCCAGCAGTCCAACATTAATAGACTCAATTATCGACTCGTTAAACTCCTTCAGTAGCTTGAGCTCCGCCGCTCGGTCCCCCTGCTCCTGGTAAAGCAAACTGTTTTCGATGGCGACCGCGACATAACCAGAAACTGTCAGCAGTATCTCGACGTCTTCCGACGAGAGCAGCGCGCCGTCGGCCGAACGCCCCAGTCCGATGACTGCAACCATCCGGCCGCGCACCACGCAAGGAACATAATAGTGAAGCGCGCGCCGCACGAAGCCAGTTGTTTCCGGAACCAGATCGAGATCGTCCGTGCGGACCACTCCGGTTTCGGCGGAGCGAATGCGGATCATCTCGCGAAAGTCGGGCGGCACAACCATTTCAGCGGACAGCCCGGCGGCGCGAGCAACGCGATAACTGCCGGGCGCGTTTTTGTCTTCGATGAAGATAGCGACGCGCCCAACGTTCATTACCTGCTGAAGACGACTGACGAGTGAATCAAGCAAAGGGTCCAGCGCCGTGGTCGCCGAAAGCGTGCGACCAAAATCGAGCAAGCTATGGCGCATATCGTAGCGCTCGCCATAAAACAGCCGGTCGATCTGTTCCTGCAAAAAGCTTTTCACGGGCGCAGCAATCATAACGATAGCCGCCATGGCCACGACCGCTATCACCACTCGCAAGGTTATCTCGCCCGAACTGAACCCCTGATCGCCGCCCAGCGCGTAAAGCCCCGCGAGATACACGACCGCGCCAACCATCAGAGCAATTGCCAGCGTCGTAAGCACGTAAACGAACACCCGGCGGACCACCAGCTCGACGTCCATCAGCCGGTAGCGAACTACCGAATAGCCAAACGCGAGTGGGATAAGAATCAGTGGCAGAACCGCCGTATCGGTCAGCCAGGGGTCAGTTTGTTCGCCCAGCAAAAAGCCAATCGCATAAAGCAGCGTGAAAGGCGCAACTGCCAAAACTGTGCCCCAAACTACCCACTTCATCTGCTGCCGAATCACAGCGCTCTTGGCCCTGATCCAGGTCTTGACCAGAAAGAAGACGCTGGCGATCAGCCCGGCCGCAAAGTGGAAGAAGCTCAGCTTGTAGAAGTCGCCGACAAAAGATTCGGACAGGCTGGGAACATGGCGGAACGGCGGCACGATGGGAGTCAATACCCCGCGCAGAAAAACAAAGCTTGCAAGGGAAAGCAGCAGCAGCGCCGGCACGTAGAGGAACCCCGCGCGCCATCGTTTCTCTTCAAAGAGTTGCTGGCGTTGCGGGTAGACGAGACAGAAGTGAAGGAAGAGCGGAGGGAAAAGAATGAAGGCCGCGTTTCTCAAAAACGCGATCGCTAAATCCAGATCTCGATAAGTGCCGACCGGGGTGTAAAAGCAAAAGACGAAAGCGGCCAGACAGAGGGTGGCGAAGTGTAAACCAAAAGGCGCTCGTCCCCCTTGTTTGAAAAGAACGAAGAAGCCGACGAAAAGAAATACCAGGCCAATGAGATTGATGTAAACAACTCGCGGCGTCCATTTGTGGATCGCATCCAGCGCATCAATGTCAGCGTAGTATAAGCGGCTCTCTTCCGGATACGATGGTCGTTCGATAAGATAGTGGATGTCGCCGCCCACCCGGGCCTGGTCCAGATAGATCTGAACCTTCCGGGCCTGGCCGACCTCTTCATAGTTCTTGTTGTCTAAACTAATTCCGATTAAGTGATCGCCCGGCAGGATTTGACCCCGTGCTCCGGAAGAGCCGGGTTCAACGGTTTCGGCGATGATGCCCTGCTTGCTGTCGCTCCAACGTACGCCGTCCCACGGAGGCGTTTCGTTTCTTAACCGCTGGCCAAAGTTAAGTACGCCCGCCGTCACCAGCAGAGCGGCGCCAGCCAGCACCAGCCACGTCCCAGTTGTAAAAACCGATCTCTTCACTTAGATAGTTCTACCCAACAAGTTATCAACACGCCCTATCTGGAGATAAAAACGCAAGATATGTTCCCAAAGCCTATTCTCGAACAGCCAAGTCTACCTGATGGGTAGTTACGTCTCCGTTGGCGGGAGACTAGTGAGATTCCCTTGCAGCGCATGACCGCTATCTTCTTTCTGGCCATGCCGCGTGCGCTCTTACGAAGACTCTCGCTGATCGATCTATCCAAGTTTTTGGACTTTTCCGAGATTTTGGAGAACGACTTGATGGGGAACCGAAAGAACAAAAGCGCGAAAGCCGAGGAGCTGGGAAGCTATCTCCAGTTAATCCTTTCTCTCCTTCTTAGAACCTGAGCGAGATCCCACCGCGCACAGAACGACGGCTCGTGCTGAGTTGGGTGAGTACCTCTCCGTTGTCGGTGCTTGGTTGGACATCCAGTAGGTTACGCGCGTCAAGGACAGCTTCAGCGCGAACGGGCAAACCGAAGCTCGGCAATTCTTGTGTGACCTGGACGCTTAACGAAGGATCATAAACAGCGAGACGTCCTGCAAAGGGATCGATGGCGAACACAGTCGCGTTTGGCGAGAAGCGCAATACGGTGCGGATGTTTGTGCCCGTACTAAACCCAGCGCCGAGTTGCAGCGCCGCGGTTTGGAAAAAGCCGCTCTCAAATACTTCCGTCGGTTGGGAAATGTCGCCTGATGCGAGCCGCTGTCCGCGGCCGAAGGAGTATCCGGCTGAGGCTGTCCACATGCGGCTGAGCCTACGCGTGTAGACCAGACGCATGCCCCTGGACGCACCCTGCTGATTCGCAACATTGATAAAGGCTTCGCCAGTCGCGCCCGAGAAGGCGGTCATCGGTGTGCTAAGCAAGCCGACGCCACGCCCCGAGGTTGTATCGAAGAAAGCGGTGCCCTCGAAGTTGGATTTATTATCGAGGACTCTTTCGACTCCAAACTCAAGCCGATGACTGCGATCCATTACCGCCCGGCCATCGACGAAAGCGATCGGTCTCTTGCCGGATTCCCTGAAAGCGACTTGAGTGTCTTCAAAGGCCACGACACTTTGAATGCTGGCTTCGTCTCCACCAGGCGCGTAAGCGGCTTTCAAACGCGTCCGCGCGTTCGCGTCGAATTGGATTCCAATGCGCGGATTTAGGGAGCGCGCCCCACCAGCGCCAATGAAGCGAGAGTAATCCAAACCAAGAACGATAACGATCCCGTCACGAACTATCCATTCATCAATCGCGCGGACGGAAACCTGTCCCAGTCCAATGGCAGAGCTGCCTGAGTGATTTACTGCGGACCATACGGGGGATCCGAATCGTACGGCGCCGAGGCTCATGCCCACGCGATGACGCCGGCCGGCACGAACCAGAGTGGTCGCTTCAAAGCGTTCGGGAGCGTTCGCGCTGACTGCTGTTTGGCCGGCAAAGACTAATTCGATCCGATCGTTCGGGGAGGTTGCAACGGCAAAATTCAGACCCGGTTGGCTCGGACCGTATGAGTTGCTCGCAAAATATGTTTCGACAACTCCCTGCACGCGTCGCTGAGACTCCTGGCTAACGGCTTCAGTGCTGTCCTGGGCGCTGCCGTCAGCGGGAGTTTCTGCCTCGGAGGCAGTTTCCCTTCCCAGCACTGCCTGGATGTCGGCATCCTCGCCCTCTTGTGCCTGGAAGATTGAGCGGCGTGTCTGGGCCGAGCGCAAAGTCCACTTCACGTCGTCGCGGTCCTTGCGGCGTTCGGGCAAAGTCTTACCAGAACCAATGGGCTCGAGATTGAATCGGTAAACAAGTTCCTGCGACGCGCGAACTTCAACGGAGGCAAAGACGACTTCGTTAAAGCCCGAAGCAATCGCGCGAATGCCATAACGGCCCGGCGAGATTCGCGTGCTGAAGCGACCTGCCGCATCGCTGCGCGTCTGCTTGATGACTTTGCTCGCACCATCTCTCAGTAAAGAGATCAGCGCGCCGGAGACTGGATTGCCTTTGTTATCGAGGACGGCGCCAGTTATCGTCGCCAGGGTTCCTTTACTGGCACTTGCAGCCGGAGCTTGGAGATAAAGGGCGACTGAAAACACGGCCAGCGCCAGACTTAGTATTCTTCTCCCTATTGTTCTGTTCATTCTCCTTTTCATTCTCATGCCACGAAACCTCCTGACGTCTCCCTTGAGAAACGTTTGCAGCCGGTCGACGTTGACTGTGGTTTGCACAAAATAGGAAGAAGTCTCCTAAGGGTTCTTTGCCTTCTCGAGAGCAACAAGGCAGCCTCGCCTCAAACGCGGAAGGCAAACTGGTTCAGGCCAGGAGACTTACCGGAACCTTTGGATAGCTCGCATTTTCCGCCAATAATCAAAGCCCGTCAAGTAATACGGACATTAGCCGCGGATTTGCGCGGACAAACGCGGATCGGATCCAAACAGGAAAGACGTCGCGGTTGGAAGGTTTTTCAGATTCGCGAAATCCGCGCAAATCCGCGGCTAATGGCCCGCTTTGCCTCCACTTTGCCGCCGGTTTCCAGCGTGCTAGGATGCGGAGCTGTATTAATTTCTGCCGGTTTTTTGGTGCAATTCATGATTGACGAAGTTCGCTTGACCCGACTCCCCAACGGCATCACGGTTTTGACTGAGCACATGCCCAGTCTGCGGTCAGTAACCGCCGGA
>JBGPYG010000363.1:0-4253 GCA_041493085.1 Pyrinomonadaceae bacterium
ACTGCTGCTGCACCTCGTGAACGTCTGCATATTTCTCAACTGGTTTGGCGACAGCCTGGACGGAACCCTGGCGCGCTACCGCGATCGGCAACGGCCACGCTATGGTTTTTATGTAGACCACATCATCGATACCTTCGGCACGATGTTCTTAATCTTCGGGCTCGCAATATCTGGTTACATGACGGAGCGAGTGGCCGCGGCTGTGCTGATCGTCTTCCTGATGCTGGCAATCAACTCCTATCTGGCTGCGTACGCGCTGGGGATATTCAAAATCTCTCAGTGGAAAATGGGTCCCACTGAGATCCGTTTGCTTCTTATCTCCGGCAACCTTGCCCTGATTCACAGTGCGCATACTCGCATATTCGGTCACCGCTTTTTACTCTTCGACGTTGGCGGCGTGGTCAGCATTGTGGGGATGGCAGCGATCCTAATCTTCTCGTCAATCAAGAATACGCACACCCTTTACGAACTGGAGCGCCTGCCCCCAGGCCAGAGGTCAGAGGCCAGAGGTCAGAGGTCAGAGGGGCAGAGGTCAGAGGGGCAGAGGTTGGAATCTCTTCCCATCGCACAGATTAGCTCTGAACGCTGATGACCTTTATCTCTGACCTCTGATCTCTGACTTCTGACCTCTGATCTATGCTTCACTGGATAAAATTCAATGTGGTTGGCGTGCTTGGCTTCGCCTTGCAGTCGGGCGCGCTTTTCCTGCTTACCCACAACGCGCGTCCGATTGGATACCTTGCTGCGACGGCGGTGGCGGTTGAGTTAGCAGTGCTGAATAACTTTGTCTGGCATCAACGGTGGACATGGAGTGATCGACCGTCGGCGACGAGGAAGGAAACTCTGCGCCGACTTGCGAAGTTCAACATTACAACCGGCTTGGTTTCGATAACCGGGAATCTCCTCCTGATGAGCATTCTGGTTGGACGTCTCGGCCTGCCCATTGTCGGCGCCAACCTCGTCACCGTTGCGGCTTGCTCAATACTCAGCTTCTTTCTCGCCGACCGTATTGCGTTTGACCTGGACGACACCTCGGCAGCGTAACGCGAGCAGCGTCACTCTTATCAGAACCGGAGCAGTAGCGAGCGGCCAAATACTCAATTCAAAATACTCTCACTTTCGATGATCCTGGGTATTGGGTATCTCAAGACCGATCGCTAATGCCACGGTTCTGATTATGTGACTCATCCCTAGTTGCATAGTTGAGTATCGAGGCGGTCGCTACCGCTTCCGGTTCTGATAATGCCAGTCATTCCTAGTTGGGTATCGGGCAGTTCGCAGCCGCTTCCGGTCTGATATTGCTAGTTCCAATTGAGCATTGGACCGTTCGCTACCGGTCCCGGTTCTGACAAGATGCTTGACGTCCTACGCGATACCCGCGTACAAACTTTGGAATGCCGGAGTTACAAACAGAGGTTGCACCAGAGACTGCTACGGCCGTCGAGACTTTCGATCTCGCGCGACGCTTCGGGGATTTTGTAGCGGTCGACAACCTCAACCTTACCGTTCGGCGCGGCAGCTTCTTCGGTTTTCTCGGCCCCAACGGCGCGGGCAAATCCACGACGATAAAGATGCTGACAGGCTTGCTCGCACCGACAAGCGGGAAGATTCGCGTACTCGGCCGCGATCTTTCTGAAGAACCTTTGGAAGTGAAACGACAAATCGGTGTCGTCCCTGAAGACCTGAATCTTTTTGAAAGACTAACCGGCGCCGAGATGCTCGCCTTCACGGGACGAATGTATGGCCTGCAAAAAGCTGAGATTGCTCAACGCGCGCCGGAGCTTCTCGATCTCATGGAACTCCTGAGCGAGCCCCGGAAACTGATTGTCGAATACTCGCATGGGATGAAAAAGAAACTCTCGCTGGCGTGTGCATTGATTCATCGCCCCGAAATTCTTTTTCTCGACGAACCATTTGAAGGCATTGACGCTATCGCCTCACGCACGCTGAAGGACTTGCTCTCACGGCTCACCGCACGCGGTCTGACAGTTTTCCTGACTTCTCACGTGCTGGAGATTGTGGAAAGGCTTTGCAGTGATATCGCGATTATCTCGCAGGGCAAGCTGCTCGCCGCCGGTTCGCTTGATGAACTGCGCAAAGGAATCCAACTCGAGGACAATGGTCAACAAGCGGGCCCGGGCCAACAAACCGGCCTCGTCGGCCAACAAAAGGGACCGATCGGAGAGCACGCCGGCCCAATCTCCCTGGAAGAATATTTCATTCGCATCGTCGGCGGCGAGCGCAGCACGGGCGAAGAAGAAGTGTTGCAGTGGCTCACATGAGCTTTTCGGAATTTTGCATGCGGCACAAGATGGCAAAGGCACCCTCTCTACCGGTGCGATCTTTTGGGAAAAATTCCGCGACCGGTTTCTTTGCTGCGCCTACCGGATAAACCTTAAATTGATGGGGAAACTTTGTTGACAAGAGGCTGTTGCAACGACTAGAGTAAGCGCTCTCAAGGCTAACGGTCTATTCCAACGATTCCTCGCCGACTATGGCAAACGCAACGCAACCTAACCTTAGCAACCAACCCCAAAATTAGATCTTTCTCACCGACTAAAGGAGTCCCCCATGAAACCTAGATTCTACGTCTGCGTCGCAGCCTGTTTCGTTTTCTTACTAACAGCCACCTTCCTGATAACCTCCGAGTCTTCAGGGAAAATAAACAAAGCGGCCGGAGTCAGCAATACCAGCAAGACAAGTTCGCACACGCAAAAAAAGAAGAAGGTGTCTCATTGCGGAGACAATCCGCCAGCCAATCCTTCACACTGCAATATCAATCAGAAATTCGACGTGGGATGTAATCTCCCTTGGGAAGGGGGAGAGAGTCACGACGTTGATGAGCATTGTCCAAATGAAGGATGCGCCACCAGAGACCAGGACAAAGCGCAAAACAAGGTCAAGAATAATTTGTGTGCTACTGGGACTCCTGTTGAGATCAGTTTTACCTCCATCGACAAACTTCAGCGCGTCGTTGACCGGAAGGTGCGACAAGGCCAACTCACTTATGGCAGCACTGGCCCGCCGCTACCCGCCGATCGTGCGAAATTGAAAGGGCTCGCGACAGTAGACGTGAACAACAATGCAGTCACCTTGGGCGAGGGTGATCTGGTCACTCTTGATGCGTTCGTTCTGGATGCAAAGCACGACGACACTTTTCCTTTCGGCTTCGGGGGCGAAGGCGTCAACTGTAAAAACTCTCTCCTGGAATGGAATGACATCCACATCGCTCTTGGCAAAACGGCTTCGGCGCAAGAATGTTCCAGCGCGACGGCGGAAATCATTCCGCACTTCAGGCCGGCAGTCTGGGACCGCTTTGATTCAAACACCTGCACGGTGTCGCATGTGACAAACCCGCTTCCGGTCAAACGGCTGCGAGTAAGAATTACGGGCCAGCTCTTCTTCGATGGCAGTCACAAGCCTTCTCCGTGTGGTGCGTCTGCTGGAGGAGGTAATCCACTGCGGCGTTCGGTATGGGAAATCCACCCGGTTTACAAGATTGAAGTGTTCGACGGCGGCAGGTTTATTCCATTCGAAACGTGGGCTGCGAATCAGCATTGATAAAGTCGCGCGTTGCTTACAAGATCGGAACCCGCGGCGATTTGAGCATGGTGCGTGAGATCGACTTACAGATTGCTTACTGGGACCGTGTTGCACAGGAGAAGCGCTTTTCGCATCCGGTGCGAAGGGACTGGCTGGCGCAATATTTGAAGAACCCGCAAGCTGGAATACTTGATTACGGGTGTGGCTACGGGCGTACGCTGGCTGAACTCTCACAAGCGGGTTTTCAGAATCTCGTCGGCGTGGATTTCTCAGCGGTCATGCTGGTGCGCGCGCGTGCGGAAGTACCTCACGCGGAGTTGATCCGCAATGATGGACACAGCTTACCTTTTAAGAGCAATTCCTTCGACGCGGTGTTACTCTTTGCTGTGCTGACTTGCATTCCTGATGGCAACGAGCAGCGATTGCTCCTGGCTGAAGCAGAGCGCGTGTTGCGGTCCGGCGGGTTGCTTTACGTTAGCGATGTGCTAATTAACAACGACCAGCGCAATCGCGAGCGTTATGAGCAATACGCGGAAAGCTACGGTTGCTACGGAGTGTTTGAACTTCCCGAGGGCGTGGTGGTGCGACATCACCAGAGGGAATGGATTGAGAAACTAACGAGCCCGTTTCAGCAGTTGGAGTACGAGCCTTTTACTGTGACTACGATGAATGGGAATGCGTCGGCCGCTTTTCAGTACCTGGGCGGCAAG